>NZ_JASDCW010000005.1:0-175203 GCF_030407685.1 Planococcus sp. APC 3906
ACTAAAGAAAAGCAGAATACCGCTCCAAGGAACGTTGATTCCCTGAAGCGGTATTTTATATAGTTTAGATTTTAATCCAACTCCACTTTCTTTATGTGGTGCTTTTTTCGGATTTTGAAGAATGCATAAGTTTCGATATTTTAATATAGCCTTTGAACGCATAATAGCCTACGATAGCACCCATCGTATTTAAAAGAATATCATCCACATCAAACTGGCCGACTTGCAGAAAGAACTGCGAAAGTTCAACCACGGCCGTTATAGTGAAGCCAAGCATGGCGACTTTAGCGGCGCTTTGAAAGCGTTTAAACAACAGGGCCAGGAAAATTCCTAATGGAATAAAAATGGCTATATTTCCTAATGTATTCTGAAGAACAATATCCAAATTGAAATGTTGTGACTCTATTATATAATGATATGTATTTTTGAACGGAATGATATTGGAGTTTAAACTCCATGTTTTTGCACTGAAGAAATCGTCTGAATGGTATATAAAAAAATAACGGTTGTATGGATCTTGATTTATCAAGCGATCCAGCAGCCTAACTATAAGCAACTGCCATAGAACAACGGCGGAATATAATCCAAAAAATACCCATCCTGCCTTATGAAGAAAATTCTTCTGGGGCACTATGGAATCTTGCAGGCCTGAGCTGATCGTTTCGACCTCACCGAATTCTCGTAAAGCCCGTTTAACTGCTTGCTCTTGAGTAAAACCTTTTTCTTCATACTCAAGAACCAACATGGATAAATGACCAGCCAATTCTTCCGTTATATCTTGTTTTTCTTTATCACTGCAATTTAATCCCTTTACGATTCGTTCAAGATAGGCGTTGATGTCTTGTCCCATAGTTTCCCCTCCGTAGACCTATTGATCAGCTCGCTGACTTTTTTCCATTCTTTCAGTTTTCGATCAAGCTCTTTTGTTCCGCCTTTTGTAATTCGATAATATTTCCGCCTTGTCCCTGTAACTGATTCTTCCCAATACGATTCGAGAAAATTCTTTGTTTCCAATCTTTTTAAAGCAGGGTATAACGTGCCCTCGCTCATACTGTAAAGTTCTTCGCTGCTTTCTTTTAATTCCTTGACCATTTCATAGCCATACATATCCCGTTTGTTCATTAACGAAAGAAGCAAAATATCAATGCTCCCTTTCATAATTTCCTTATCCATCAACTCACCCTTTCGTTCACTTCTTTATTACATCGTATAACAATGTACATCGTTTTACAACGCCCTATGGATTAAATTCACTTTAAATGAAAAAACGTTCGCAAAAGTGCAAGCGCACTTTACGAACGTTCTTCTTTTTACTTATACTTCCACGGACTCCATTAAGAGTGTTTCAACTATAAAAGCGAAGTTAAGAAACTGTTTTTAAAAGGATCTTATTTTCTTTAAAACCGCTTGCTCCTCAAGCTCTCTCATCACCGCTGCCACTTCATCCGCCCGAATCGGCTCCTCTTTCAACACATGAATCGTTTCGCCTTCCCGAACCGACTGGACGGCAATGTCATCGATCCAGCGGCTTGGTATGCCCAGATCCTTGAGTGACGCCGGCAACCCGATTTTTTGATAGAAGCCTTTCAACTCCTCCGCTTCTGCCGCTTTGCCTTCCAGCAGCAATTGCACGAGCACGCCGTATGCCACTTTGTCGCCGTGCAGCGCCTTGTGCGATTCGGGTGCGATGGTCATGGCGTTGTGGATGGCATGCGCACCTGCAACGCGGCCGTATTTATCGCCGAATCCGCCGACCATGCCGCCAAGCATGATGATCGTTTCGGCCACTTTAATGAATGCATTGGACAGCTTTCGCTGCTTGGCATCGGCAATGGCGGCTTCCGCATGTTCAAACATTTCATCCGCACAGAGTTTCGCAGTGTGATGGGCGATCTTCAAGGCGATCGGCGGGTCTTCGAAGCGGCTGATCTGGACGTCCGCCTCGAACCATTTCGCGATGGTGTCGCCAATTCCGGCGACGAGCATCGCAACCGGTGCATCAATCAAGACCCGGGGTTCGACCAAAAGCAAGTCGACGCTTCCGGGGAAGACCGTGTAATGGGTCATCGTCCCTTCTTCTGTGTAGATGACGCTGAGCGGGGTCCACGGTGCGCAATTCGATGCCAGCGTCGGAATCAGCACCGACTGGATGCCAGTTTCGTGAGCGACGCCTTTCGCGATATCCAGGACTTTCCCGCCGCCAGCTCCAATGATTGCATCGGCTCCTAATGACTGAGCGATTTCAGCAACTCGGTCGATTTCCGCGAGCGAACTTTCGCCCCGGTACAGTTCAAATGCAGCTTCGACTCCATCCAGGTCTGGAAAAAAGGGGCGCAGCGCTTGCCACGATTTCGTACCGGTCAGGATCAGCACTTTCTTGATCTTCCTCTTTATCAATTTATCTTCGAGCCAGTCGAGCACACCAGCATTGCAGCTATATTCAGCCGGTGCGCCTTTTACGATGATTTCTTCCATGCTGTCCCCTCCTTGATTAGCGGGATTCCATCCATTCCGGTTTGCCGAAGCCTTCGAAATCGGAATCGATCAACGCTTCAAATTCCGGGGACTCCACGATTTCCACCAAGTCTTTCGCTAATTGCGTGTCTTTGTTTTCTGTCTTGACCGCAACCAAATTGCGGTATTGGTCCGGCATGTCCTCTAGCACCAACGCATCCAGCAGATCCATTTCGGCTGCCAGTGCAAAGTTTCCTGGAACAGCTGCCAAGTCCGAGCTTTCAACGGCACGCGGCAAGCCGCCTGCTTCGATTGGCTGGAACACGAGGTTTTTCGTGTTTTCAGCGATGTCTTTTTCAGAAACCGTCAATTCTTCCGCTGCCGGATCCAACGTGATCAAGCCGTGGTCCTGCAACACCAGGAACGTCCGTGCCGCGTTGACCGGGTCGTTCGGGATGGCGATCGTTGCGCCGTCTTTGATTTCTTCGATTGATGTAAATTCGTTGGAATAAATGCCCATTGGTGCTGTTGGCACAGTGATTAAACCTGTCAGGTCCATGCCGTTTTCTTTCGAGAAGTTTTCCAGGTAAATCGAGTGCTGGAACAAGTTGGCATCGAGGTCGCCGTTGTCCAAGGCGTTATTCGGCTGAATGTAATCGCTGAATTCCACGATTTCCACTTCGTAGCCTTTTTCTTCAAGAGCTGGTTTGAATGCTTCGTTCAGCATGTCGCTATAAGGGCCGGCCGTTCCGCCGAGTTTGATGGATTTGCTGTCGTCGGTGTTCGATTCTTCACCACCGCCGCAAGCGGTAAGCAAGGCAAGCAGGACGAGCAGGATAGCTGGTAAGATGATTTTTTTCATGTGGGTTTCTCTCCTTTTATTATCGTTTATCTATTGCTTTGGACGTCCAGTCTCCAAGTTGCTGAAGAATTTGGACGAGAACGATCAAGATGACGACGGTGACGATCATGATGGTATTGTCGTAGCGGTAATAACCGAAGCGGATCGCCAAATCGCCGATGCCGCCCCCGCCGACGACTCCCGCCATCGCGGAATAGGCGACCAACGAGATGATGGTGATCGTGACGCCTTGGATGATGCCCGGCTTCGCTTCCGGCAACAACACATCTTTGATGATCATCCACGGCGTGGCGCCGACCGCAACTGCCGCTTCAATGACGCCTTTGTCGATTTCCCGCAGCGAGGTTTCAACGATGCGGGCAAAAAACGGGATGGCAGCGACCGATAGCGATACGCTTGCTGCCGCTGGTCCGATTGTCGAGTCCACCAATAGCTTCGTCAATGGAATCAATGCGACGAGCAGGATGATGAACGGAATCGACCGCACCATGTTGACGATAAAGCCGAGAATCGACTTGATTGCCCGGTTTTCCAGAAACAAGCCTTTGTCGGTGACGAACAGCACGATGCCGAGCGGCAAGCCGACGACAATGGCAATCGCGAGCGACACGCCGATCATGTATAAGGTTTCGCCGAACGCTTTGGAAATATCCGGCCATAATTCGATCATATGCTGAAAATCAAAGCCCATTTTGAATCACCTCCACTTTTGCGCCACGGCCTTCCATATACGTAATGGCCCTCCGGATGTTGTCGGGATGCCCTTCAATCTCCATCAAGAACAAACCGAGCGGCTTTTCCTGTATATATTCAATCGTGCCGTGGAGAAAATTCCCTTTGACGTCAAAATGCTGGACGGTATCGGTGATGACGCCTTCTCCGGCCACCGCTCCCTTGAACTGCACTTTGATGATGCTGCCTGTACACGCATCGAGAATCGGCTGCGGCACATCAAACGACACGACCGAAGAAATGAACTCTTTCGTCAAATCGGTTTTGGGATCTGAGAAGATGTCGTAGACTTCCCCTTCCTCGATGACCTTGCCGTCCTGCATGACCGCCATGCGGTCGCAGATTTCTTTGACGACGTTCATTTCGTGGGTGATGAGGACAATCGTGATATTCAGTTCCCGGTTGATCTTTTTCAACAGCCGCAGGATCGACAGCGTCGTGTTCGGGTCCAGCGCGGATGTCGCTTCGTCGCAAAGCAGGACCGACGGGTTGTTCGCCAGCGCCCGTGCAATGCCGACGCGCTGCTTTTGCCCGCCGCTCAGCTGTGCCGGATAAACGTCTTTCTTATCCGCCAGCCCGACCATGTCCAGCAGTTCGTCAACCCGTTTCGCCGACTCTTCTTTTGGCCGCTTCGCCGCTTTCAGCGCAAATGCGACGTTTTCGCCGACCGTCTTTTGGCTGATCAAATAGAAATGCTGGAAGATCATGCCGATTTTCAGCCGCGCCTGGCGCAGCTTTTCGCCGCGAAGATGGGTCAGGTTCAAGCCGTCAACTTCAATATCGCCGCTTGTCGGCTGTTCCAATAAATTCATGCAGCGCAGCAGCGAGCTTTTCCCTGCTCCCGAGTAGCCGACGATGCCGAAAATTTCGCCTTCGTTGATGGCCAGCGTGACGTTGTCGACGCCGGTCACCAGGCCATTTTTTGTTTTGTAGTCTTTTGATAAGTTCTGTATGCGGATCATGATGGCCCTCCTCTTTCCTGCCAATAAAAAAGTGCCCCTTTCATAGAGAAAGAAGCACCGTAAATGGAATTGGTTTATCTTTCAGAATGAAATCATTCTGCAGGATTTAGCACCTTCCCAGCTCGTGCTGGGGGTTGCTGGACGTCATCGGGCCTGTCCCTCGGTCTCTCTTGATAATGTTCCATATGAAGTTGTGTGTTGGCTTGGATTCAATAGTAAAGGACATTCCAAATGCTGTCAAACCTTTTTTGGCAAAGAAATTGATTTTTTGAAATTGTTGGAGCTGTTTCGAGGAGAGGTACTATTCATATTAGGTGGTATTCAAAACCATTAAGGGGCAAATCCATAATAGAAAAAGAAGTGCGCGTAAACACCAAATACTGAAATCACTAAACATAGAAAAACAAACAAAATCATCATGATTATTTTCGACGCTTTTCCAATTGCTAGTTTCTGAATCCCCTTATAAGTATGAATGCACAACGCCGCCACCAGCGGGATCATCAACAAGAAATAAAAAACGAAGATGCCATTTGCAAACACATCAAAGTAATCCCGATCCACACTTTCAGCCGTTCTAAAATAATGTGTAAACCAAACATATGAAATGAGAAAAGCCGATTGCATCACCACCGCATAAATGAACAAAGGAATTCGGTATCTCCCCAGATTGCTCAGCTTCCAAAAAACAAAACAATACATGATCGCTGCAATTATCCCTGTATATAAATTATACGGATAAAAAATACAATCACCTTCCTGAGCTCTGATTTCTTTCAACTTCAATCATACCAATAATACCCATAAATTCAATTTCCCCTTAACTGCAGGCTGCTTTAAACACTCCAATTTAATCACATTATTTGGAATTATATGTTAAAGTCAAGCTATAGAATCTGTAATGACAGCGGAGGTGAATGATCCTGTATGCAATTGAATCATCGTTTTGGTTAAAGCTGTTCTTTTTAATTGCCGTTATGTCTTTAGCGATGTTCCTATTCAATGCACTCATGCGCAAACTCTTGAAAGTGGAGCGGCCAAAAGCGTTCTCCCATAACCATGTGAACGATACACACAAGAAAATCGACTGGAGCATCCGGATTTTGTTCATTTTCCTGATGCTGATCGGCGGTTTTATCAATGCAACAAGGCTTGATGAAGAGACTTATTTGTTCTTGGAAACCTGGTTCCTATTGTTTGTACTGGTCTTCATCACTGAAACAATCCGGGCGGTCATGGAGCGGAAATATGCGAAGAATCCGAATGCCTATCTTTATACCGTCTCACAAATGGTTTTCGCCACGCTTCTTGTGATTGTCGTATTTTCCACTGATTTTTTCGGTATCTTTTAACTTTCCGTTGCAAGCACATCCATTTTCAGCAATTCCGCTTCCACCTAAAAAATCCATTCCATTGGACCAGTTGTCCTCGGGAATGGATTTTTTAGCTGCTCTTTTTCTAAAGGCGTGTATTTATTGATCCCCTATATTCCGCAGCAAGAAAACCAACGCAATGGAACAGCCTAACGTCAATGTGATCCACAACGGAATAAACGGATCTAACACTCCTATATTCCGGTAACTGATCACCGTCATGATGATTAACGCCAATCCATAAGCTGTGGCTTTTACGAGCACCACCGAACCCACTACCGGTCCCCAGCGGTTTTTTCGCCATAACAATAGACCGCCAACAATCATGGAAGGGGTTAACAGCGTCAAATCGACAGCAAACACCACCGCCGTTGGATGATCCGTTTGCAAAATGCTTTCGTGCACCTGCCCGGTAAAGACAAAACTGAGCGACAATGCAATCCACATGCCCCCGAGCAATGCCGCAAACATCAACATAAATACGCTTACGGTTTTATACGGGAGCTTTTCACTGAAGCTTCGACTCCATTCCTGCACATCGGTTTGGAGCAACGCCAAAACAAGTGCGTATATTGAAAACACGAACAACGCTGCGTAGAGCAAAAAGAACACATTAAAGACAGCGCCGAAAAGATAGAACATGTAGTTGTAGATCATATACCACAACGATCCCATCCAGAAGAGCCGGCCTCTTTTAGAAGCACGCAACGAATAAAACAGCGAAACCAGCAGCATGGGCACCATGAGAAACAAAGTCACAAGATCGTTGCCTTGCCAAGCAGCAACAACGAGCTCATTGTCCCGGTAAAGCCCTTCAACGAACAGCCCGCCCCAAGAGGAAATACCAGCCATCAACGCGATCAACACCGAAACGAGCAGCAGGGTTTTATGTTTCATTTTCAGCATCCGAATTTCCTCCCTTTGCCAGAACCGCTAAACTAATTGTTCTTTATCGTTAGACGGATTTAATGTGGAGGTTTTCATGTTTTTGTTATTACCAATCCTACTACAATTAAGATAGCCTTACTCAGAAAGTTTCAATCAGTTTTTTTTTCAGCAGCAGATAAGTATGTTCTCACAAAAATACACCCTCATCATTCAGATTTTGGATGTGCATTTTATATGGAGTTTAACAAGAAATAAGGTGGGTAGAAATTTGTATAGCCCTTAAAATTCCTTTCAACTATTTCACTGCAAATATCAAGGCAGGACAACTTTATTTTGCTTCACCCTTATGCCTTAAGGCAAAAGATGGAATTTCCTCCAGAAGAGCATAAATTTTAACGTTGGAAAGGAGAAATCCAATGAAAGAACAACCGCTGATAGATTCCCCACTTCAACCGAAGACATATCGAGACCGGTTATTGGTAATCATCCTGTTAGCCATACCCGCAGTAATAGATAATTTTTTTCAGACATTATTGGGTTTTGTGGATACATACTTTGTTTCTCAAATCAGTCTGGCGGCCGTTTCAGCAGTGGGCATTACAAATGCAATTCTCGCCGTTTACTTTGCTCTTTTTATGGCGATCGGTGTTGCAGCCAATGTCCGAATTGCTAACTTTTTAGGTGCCAACCAGCCAGAAAAAGCAAGGCATATCTCACAACAATCCATTATTCTAGCTGTTCTTTTTGGTCTCCTTACGGGCTTGGCGACTTTGGTTTTCGCTGAACCGCTGCTTCGCCTCATGGGTATTGAGGAAGAAGTGCTTGAATTAGGTGCGTTGTATTTTCGGATTGTCGGAATTCCTTCCGTAGTCATGTCGCTGATGTTCGTCATGAGTGCCATTCTGCGGGGGGCTGGCGACACGAAAACCCCCATGAAAATTAGTATCGTAATTAATGTTTTGAATGCAATTCTCGATTATGTATTAATATTCGGCTTCCTATTCATTCCTGAACTGGGCATTGCCGGAGCCGCAATGGCGACAGTAATTTCCCGGTTAATAGGAAGTATAGCTCTCATTTATTATGTCAACAAAGAAAAAGCACTTGCATTCAGAAGGGATTATTGGCATCTAGCTAAAGACCATTTGTTGGAACTTTCCACCCTAGGAGCCCCTGCTGCAGGGGAACGGCTGGTTATGAGAGCCGGCCAAATCGTTTATTTTGGTTTTGTTGTCGCCCTTGGAACTAATGCTTTTGCAGCACACCAAATCGCCGGAAATGTGGAAGTGTTTTCTTACATGATCGGATATGGCTTTGCTACAGCCGCAACTATTCTCGTGGGTCAACAAGTCGGCGCCGGCAACCTGGATGAAGCAAAAAAATATGCGAAGCTTTCTACTCAATTCACGGTTGTATGCATGACGCTGTTAGGTGCGATTTTGTTCTTCTTTGGAGAATGGGCCGCTTCCTTCTTTACAGAAGACCCTGAAGTAATCAGTGACATTGGGGTTGCTTTGAAAATATCAGGGATATTCCAACCTTTTCTTGCTGTTTTAATGGTTTTGACTGGGGCCTTCCAAGGCGCAAACAATACCAAATTCCCAATGTACTTGACCGCTTTTGGCATGTGGGCTATTCGTACGTTGCTTGTTTACTTATTAGGAATACAACTTGGCTGGGGGCTGGCTGGCGTCTGGATTGCTATTGGCATCGATATTGCTTTTCGTGCAGTAGTGCTGGTGATTCAATTCGAGCGAGGGAAATGGATGGCGCTTGAAAAAGCTCCTGATCCCGAATCACTATGCGACCCTCAAACTACCAAGGAAAATCTGTCTAGAAATTCTAATAACTATTAAAAAAGGAGGCGTTTCTTTTGAAACACGAACATTCTCACCATCATCAAAAAAATGAGGAAAAATCTGAAGTAGTTGTTAACGCGGCCTACACTTCGGGAAAGGTTACCATTAAAGTTCGAGATAAAAATAACAAGTCAGTACCCTTAGCAAAAAGCCATGGGAAAAAAATGCACCTTGTAATTATTAGAGCAGATTTGGAAACCTTTCTACATGCCCACCCTATCGAAAACCACTCTGAAGATTTTGAAGCCGCACTAGAGCTGCTTCCGGGGCAGTATGTGGCTTTTGTAGACATCAATCCTGTTGATATGGCTTATGTCATTGAACCCCTTTCAATAACCGTTGGTGAGGCAACCGCCCTCCCGCCAATCGATTGGGGAATTCTAGAAGAAAGCGATAGCTCGACAAAAGAGGCAAAAGGAAAAACCGTTACGTTTCAACATCCCGAATTGGTTGTAGGGGAACCGGCCACTTTAACTTTCGATTTAAACGGAGAACGTCCTCTTCCATATTTAGGAGCGTTAGGACATGTTGTTGTAGTAGATGAGCAAGGAACCCGATTCATCCACGTCCACCCGGTTTCTGAAGATCAAACCGTATTTGAAGCTCAGTTTCCATCTCCTGGATTTTATAAACTATGGGTAGAATTTAAATTTGCCGATACCGGCGTTATTGATTTCCCATTTATCGTAAAAGTTGCTGAAAGAAGCTAACTTTAGAAAAGTGAATGAAGAACAAAAAGAGAAGCCTCTTATTTCAGTCGGCACTAAAATCGTATTGGCGCTTTTACTTTAGTCGGTTTGCAATTACAGCCGGACTAGCCGATGAATAATGCGCAGATGAGCAGCAAAAAGGCGCGAATCAAGGCATGTTTGGAATAATTCACCTCTCTCATATTCACGGCATCCAGTTCAAGAATATTTCATCTGATGGCATGGATCTCTCTAACCCAACGAACAAGGGGTTGAGGACAGCGTGAAGGTCCAAATTTATTTGGAGCATGGAGATAATGGCATGATGAGACAAATTGAAATGTATTAGTACCTAAGAGGCAGATAGCGAAATTCGCTGCTGCCTTTTTCTTTTAAAACCTAAAATAGTGAATTCTTTATTTCCTGAAATAAATATTTGAATCAGTGATTTTCACTTATATTTCACTTTCGCGCTTTATAGTTAGGCTAAGCTAACAACTTCTTTCTAGAAGGGTTTCGAAACTCGAATCTATTTTTATCATTATTTCTTTAGCGTATTAGTTCTGTTATAGACTCCTGCCGATTTACTACTCAAAGGATGATAGTTGTTCCATCACACGGTTCTCCATTTTTTCTACATAACTTAACGCTATAGTAAATTATTATATAATTTGAACGGAGGATGGACGATGAAACTGGAAATCTTACAACCTACTGTCGATCAAAAATACATTCTTCGAAATTTGATGGAGTTGTACCAATATGATTTTTCAGAATTTGAAAATGAAGATGTAAATGAAGATGGTGTATACGGATATAGGCATTTGAACAATTACTGGACTACTCCCGGCCACTTTCCATTTCTGATTAAAGTTGATGGGAACCTGGCAGGATTTGCATTGGTAAGAGAAATCGCTTCATCGGACACACATAGTTCATCCTATTTTAAAATTTGCGAGTTTTTCATTATGAAAAAATACCGGAAAGAGGGCATTGGTAAAAAATCTGCATTTTATTTATTCGATTTCTTCCCTGGCGCTTGGGAAGTCGCGGAAATTGAGACTAATCTTCCCGCACAAAGATTTTGGCGGAAAGTTATTTCTGAGTATACCGACAACAACTTCCTAGAAGTCCAAAAAGATAATTGGCATGGCCCGATTCAGTTATTTACATCCCAAAAGCACCTTTGCCCCACCCGATAAAAATTTGATGAAACAAAATCATAAAATTCCATAATGCATAATTCACTTTTTTGCTTTCACTTATTCTGACAAGAGAGAATCAAAAATCAGTGAATAACCAGCAAAGATATTTGAATTGAGCATATCGATTTTAAATAATGATTAGACTTACTTCGATTTGGCTGAAAATAACCTCCAAACTTAGGAATAGATGCTGCAATAACAAAAGCACCGCCTTTTAATTGGCGGTGCTTTTGCTGTCTTTATAAAATAAGATGTACTGCAAACTCGAAGATCAAGAACTTTCCACATCCATAATGTGAATTGCAAATATACCCTGATGCCATTATAGGGATATTAAATACTCGCGCTCTTGTGCTGTAATCTCAAAAACTTCAGTAACGTTTTCATCTTTCAAGAAATACTGCTCATACCAAACGCAAAAGCTATAAATTGTCCATATATATCGTGCATAGTTTTCTTCATTCTGATAATGCTGCTCCAGATAGCCCAATAGTTTAGGCTGATCAAAGAACTCTTTTACATAACCTTGCTGAAATGTTGATTGAATTTTTTTGTAATACTTTTCTTCTCTTATCCAATGGCGAATAGGAACGGGAAACCCCAGTTTTTTTCGTTTTGCCCAATCTTCCGGAAGATTTCTTATGGCAGCATCTCGCAAAGCGACTTTGGACTTCCCGTAATCGACTCTCATATTTTCAGGCAGCTGTTTTGCGGTTTCAAAAACTTTCTTGTCAAGGAAAGGTACCCGCAATTCAATCGAGTGGGCCATGCTCATCTTATCCGCTTTAAGAAGAATAGCTCGAGGCAACCACAGCTCCAAGTCCAGCGTCTGCATTTTATCGGTTTCGGAATGATAATCCATGTTTAAATAATATGGATTTACAACCTCTTGAACAGAAGGGCCAATTTGATATCCCTCTTTAAGAATGCCCAGTGCATCTTTTTCGCTCCAAACCATTGCATGGCCGATAAAGCGTTCTTCAATAGGCTGAATCGCCTTCTGGAAGAATTTTCTGAATGGATTCGCCGGTGGCAATACGTTAGAGAATTGTGCTGCTGAATGTTGGATGGCTTTTGGCAGCTTCCGGTATTGCTTCAGTTTTTTTGATGGCTGATACCATTCATAGCCCCCGAAAAGCTCATCTGCCCCTTCTCCTGAAAGAATCACGGTGACTTCCTTACTTGCCATTTCATTTAAAAAGTATAAAGGAATAATGGAAGGATCGGAATGTGGTTCATCCATATGCCACTGAATCGCTGGGAAAACATCAAAACTCTCTTGTGCACTGACATACCGCTGCTTTATTTCAACGTCCAACTGCCCTGCTAGATCTATAGCAAGTTTAGTCTCGTCAAACATCTCTTCATATTCTTTGAACCCAATCGTAAATGCCTTTTGTGGTTTAAGCAAAGACGTGATATAGCTGGAATCAATTCCCCCGGATAAAAATGACCCCACTGGAACATCACTGACTCGATGTACTTCTACAGATTCAGCAACGGCTTCTTGGATATCCCTGATATATTCCGCATAGCTTTTTTTCTGTTCTTTGAACTCTCTGGAAAAATACGGAACAGTCCGAAAGTCTTCATCTTTTTCTCTTACCATATAGGTTCCAGGATGAACACGATACACACCTTTGAAAAATGTTTCGTCCAAAACAGAGTACTGGAAAGTTAAATAAGGCTTTAAGGCTCGCTTATTCAATTCCTTTACAAATCCAGGATGCTTCAGGAATGATTTGATTTCAGAGCCAAAAAGATAAGATTCATCGAGTAACTTCGTGTAATAGAGGGGTTTAATGCCGAATGGATCCCTCGCTACAATGAATTTTTCGTTCGGTTTGTCCCATATAAGAAATGCAAACATACCTCGCAACTTTTCAATAATTTTTTCACCAAAATGCAAGTAGCCTTTTAACAGCACCTCAGTATCAGAAGTCGTAGAAAATTTAAAACCCAATTCCATCAGTTCCGCTCGGATATCACGGTAATTATAAATTTCTCCATTGAATACAAGGATTACCCCTTCATCCACCAAAGGTTGATTGGCTGCACTTCTTAAATCCAAAACGCTTAATCTTGAAAACCCAAGGGATACCTTATCATCGATGTAAGTGGACTGATCGTCCGGTCCTCTGTGAGTAATGGTACCTAGCATTTCTTTCAGTATCTTTTCATTTTTCATTTCTTGGGAACCATGAATACAACCAATAAATCCACACATCTAATATCTCCTCATTTCTGCATCATCTTAAAATGAGTATAGAAATGATTTATGGAGAAGATATGGAGACTGATATTAAAGAACTATTTTACTTCATCTATTACAGGTACATCTGCATCTCTTTGATTATCGATGGTATAGGGAAATTCCACCGTGAAATTAGTTCCTTCGTTTTCTGCACTTTGCATATGGATAGTTCCTGAAAGTTGTTTAACCAGTTCCACTGAAATAGCGAGCCCTAATCCTGTTCCACCAGTCGCACGAGAACGTGATTTGTCCACCCGGTAAAATCTTTCAAATATGAAAGGCTGATCGCTTTTCGGAATTCCTTCGCCGGTATCCATCACGGTAAATTCAATTTTTTGTTCTTTCATAAGGATATAGAGACCTACCTTCCCTTGAGACGTATAGTTTATCGCATTTTCCAACAAGTTGATCAGAATTTGCTCCAGCTTCATGCCATCTGTAAAGAAAGCCTTTGCGCTTAGATCCAAACTGACTTCAATTGAAAGTCCTTTACTAAGAACTTTTAAATTCACTTTTTCAAGCAGCGTATTGATAAAATCTTCTATATCGATTTCTTGAATACTAAGGGTATATTCCCCTTCCTCCATTTTAGAAAGCTCAAACAGTTCCTGAATCAGTTGGGCGAGTCTTGAAGCCTCTCCATCAATAATCGTTGCGTATCGATTGAGTTCCTCCAGAGTCGCGTACTTTTCTTCCTTTATCAATTTCGCATACCCGCTTAAATAGGAAGTAGGCGTTCTCAGTTCATGCGAAATATTCGCCAAAAATTCGCTGCGGTTTTTCCGGTAATTATTCAGCTCAACACTCAAATCATTGATTGCACTACCCAAAGATCCAAGTTCGTCGCGGCTTTTCACATCCACTAATGTATTTAAGTTGCCTTTGGCAATCTCGCGTGTCGCCTTTTCCATTTTTACTAGCGGCCTTGATAAAAACCAGACGATGAAAAATGCATATCCGACTGCAATCAATATAGTCGCGACAATCACTCTTATCAACCAGTCTTTCACTGTATGCATTTTTTCGTGCAGTTCATCGATGGAAGAAAAAATTATGACTCCTCCATCAAATTCGTTATCATCGAAAATCGGTTGCACAACGAAATAGAAATTTTCCTGATTACTTTCATTAAACCTTTCTCCCTCTAATGTTTCCCCATTTCGCAGACGAGACACCCAATTCGATGGAAGATGGAACCCTTGACTGAACCCCATAAAATCTCCATGCGTTATATATCCATCGAAATTGAAAAACAGGACTTTATGGTCAAAAAACAAATCAAGGTGTTCATAAATTTCTTCTGGAGATTGTTCCTTTTCCACCAATTCTACTTCCAGGCTTTCTGCAATGGATTTAACGTTATCATTTAAATAGATGGTATAGACATTAAGCAAAATCTGATCAATCATAAATGCAAAAGGAATCAATATACTTAAGAAAAGAGCCATGATCAACAGGCCAAACTTTAAAACAATTCCGTTACGCTTCATTTTCTGAACCCTTCATCTCAAACTGATAACCGATTCCCCAGACTGTTTTAATAATCGAGCCATCAGATTGAAGTTTTCTGAATTTCAGCCTGATGTTTTTAATATGCGAATCTATGGCCCGAACATCCAGAATTTCCGAGTAATCCCAGGCTAAGAAAAGAATTTCCTCTCGCGTAAAAATTTTGTTTGGAGATCCTGCGAGCAGTTCGATAATGGAATATTCCTTTGAAGTTAGTTCCAGCTTATTTCCGCAAAATATCACTTGCTTATTCAGCTTATTAACGATCAGTTTTTTGTCTTTTGACACAATCCTGGAATTCCTAAAGTCAAAATCATTTGGTTGATTAGTGCGCCTAAGCAGTGCGTCTATCCGCGCCTTCAATTCTTCAAAGTCGAATGGTTTCACCAAATAATCATCAGCGCCAATTTGAAGCCCCTTTACACGGTCTTCAACGGATGACCGAGCCGTCAGCATCAGAATTGGAACGTTGGAAGCTCCCCTAATCTCCTTGCAGACGTCAAATCCATTTATATAAGGAACCATGACGTCCAATATCATCAAATCAAATAGTTCTTGTTTTACGAGTGCCAACGCTTTAGCACCATCATGGACGAAAGCAAGTTCGAATTGGTCTTCCAAATGAATACTGATGAGCTCACACATTAACTTTTCATCTTCAACTACCAATATACTTTTCATTGTATCTTCTCCTCTAAAAATACTTTATGAATTGAAAGCAAACATTCTACTTTTCTCCATGCCAATAATATTCGGTGAACACGTCGGCAAGTGGTTCGGTTATTTGATGATTTCCGAACAAACTGACAGATTTGAATTCCAGTTTTTATCCTTGTTCTTTCACGATAGTAAGAAAAGTCTATTAATTTATAGTAGTAAAAAAAATTGGCATGAGAATAATGCCAACTTTTTTCGGAATCACCTAATATATTGGGCTGGATTTACAGCATTTGAACGTGCACCGTTCCATGGTCCTACATGAATTTCAAAATGCAGATGAGTT
The DNA here is from genome assembly GCF_030407685.1 of Planococcus sp. APC 3906. Lineage (NCBI taxonomy): Bacteria > Bacillati > Bacillota > Bacilli > Caryophanales > Caryophanaceae > Planococcus > Planococcus sp. APC 3906. The sequence goes on from NZ_JASDCW010000005.1 coordinate 15,791, forward strand.
CCTGTAGAACGTCCAGTGTTCCCCATTCCACCTACTTGTTGTCCTTGTTCCACAGACTGGCCAACCGATACATTGATGGAACTCATATGAGCGTAAACTGTAGCATGGGTCTGTCCATTAATGGAATGTGCTAGAATCACAACATTCCCATACCCGCCCATGACGCCCGCAAAGGATACATAACCCGCTGCTGATGCCGCGATAGGTGTCCCCGTCACATTAGCAATGTCATATCCCAAATGCGTTTCGGCTCCATCCCCAATGTCTCGGCCGCCAAATCCAGATGTATGCCGGCCTGATGCTGGTCTGATAAAGGGCGAACTTATCGAGGCTGTTGGTGCTGGCTCAATGGATTCGGGCTCTACTTCGGTGCTTACTATGCTTGGAGCCTTTTTCTTTTCAACTTTTTCAGCTGTACTTGCTGCCTTTCGGCCAGCAGCCACACGAGCTTCTTCCGCTTTTTTTTCATTGGTTGCTAGGCGTTGCTTTTCAGCTTCTACTGCTGCTTTGCGCTGGCGTTCTTGTTCGGCTTCAGCTGCTAATTTTCGTTGGCGCTCTTGTTCAGCAATCCTTGCCAATTCAGCAAGACGGGATTGCTCGGCCACGATTTGTTTCTCCAAATCGATACTGATTTCAATTTCTTCTTCAAACCGATTTTCCAATTCCGATTTTGCACTTGCCAATCTTTCCTGCTCCGCTGTCAACTCTTTAACCAATCCATTTTGCTCTTTCTTTTGAGCATCGAGTGAATTTTTAAGTATATTAAGCTCTGTTTGGCGTTCTTTTTGTTCGGCGAGCTTGGTCTCTACTGCAGTTCTTTGCTCTGCTAAAAGCTCTTTGTCTTCAGCTTGTTGCAGCATGATTTCCCGGTCTGCTTCGATTATTGTATTTACAGCAGAAAAACGATCAATAAAGTCAATAAAGCTATTCGCACCAAGTAAGACATCTATGTAATCAACCGATCCGCCACTTAATTGAATCGCACGGGCACGCTCTTTCAGTAATTCCGTTCGTTCCAAAATTTTAAATTCAAGCTCTTCAATTGATTTTTCCAGCTCAGCAATTTCAATTTTTGTTTGATCAATTTCTTCTTGAACACTGGCAACTTTTTGTTCAGTTTCTGTGATCTTGTTATGCAGTACTGAAATTTTCGTCATAATGCGAGTTAATTTCGTTTGGTTTTTGCTGATAGCATTTGTTTTTTCTTTAATCCCGGAATTTAATTCACTTTTGTTCTGTTCAGTATCCTGTTGCTTTTTTTCAAGTTCATTTAATGTATTTGCGCTTGTTGCCGGCAAATACATATTGATGGCCATTACAGTTGAAACACCTGTCACCATCCATTTCGACTTCAAATCCAATTTCAAATTCCCCTTCCAGATGCGCATTCCTTAGTTGTTTTTCTTGAGATTACAGATTTTTCTTCTTAGTTATCAATCAATACTTTCTATGTAGTAAATCCTCATTTTTTAATACTCTTGCAACTATTCAATTGTAAATTTCAATGAACTTAAGCTTAGAACATCACTTCATTTTTCCAGATGGCTCTACTTTCATATTTGATTCTGCCATTTGTTCGACTCTCATTTAAAAGGGAAGTTCTAAATTCAAATCAATATTTTTTGGGATTTTCCATTTTAGCTCTAACTTATAATAAGTGAAACTTATGGAGAAACTATCGAGAAACTTAAATGGAAAAAATTTCTTTGAAGTTATATTTTTGTCTTCCATTATGTGTGCAGATTCTTCTAATTCTGAGGCCAATAGTATTTCATTCAAATAAACGCCATCTTTCATGCACTGGATTTGCATACTTGGTGGGTAAAGTATAAAGACTCATAAAAAGAAAGAAGGAAAAATAATGATTAAAAAGAAATTTATGCTGGGGACTATGTCTCTTTTAACCGCATTTACACTAGCAGCCTGCAATAATGCTGACGAAGAAATGAATCCGGCCGGAAGCGGAGATCAAACGGAAATGGATTCTAGCGGAGATATGAATACTGATTCTGAAGAAGATATGGATATGGATTCTGATGAAGGCACGAATGATGATTCTGGAGAAGGTATGGATGGGATGAACCACTCTGGCTCAGGAGAAATTCCAGATGGTTTAGAAGAGGCAGAAAATCCGACTTATGAAGTGGGCAGCCAAGCGGTGATTGAAGCGGATCATATGGAGGGCATGAGTGGAGCAGAAGCAACAATTGTAGGTGCTTTCGATACTACTGCATATGCTGTTTCCTTTACACCAACTACAGGTGGTGAACCGGTTGAAAATCACAAATGGGTAATCCATGAAGAACTCAAAGACGCTGGAGAAGAAGCGTTGGAACCTGGCGCCGAGGCTGTTATTGAAGCAGATCATATGGAAGGCATGGATGGTGCGATTGCAGAAATTGATTCTGCAGAAGAAACAACCGTGTATATGGTCGATTTCACACCAACGGCTGGTGGAGAAGAAGTGGTCAATCATAAATGGTTAACCGAAAGTGAACTTTCGGCTAAATAAAATCAACAAACCCCGGATTCTCGTAAAATGAGAATCCGGGGTTTATTGATTTTCGAAGTAATTACATGATTAATTGTTGATTGTTCTTGTTCCATGAACAGTGCAAAAATGTAGAACTCAAACCTATAGAAAACTACCGTGAATGTATCACATTGATCTATGTTGCCGGAGTTTTTTAAAATTCAATTTTTAATCCATATAACTACGGGCGAAGTTGCTTTTCATATTTATTATAGAAAAAGAGTACTTCCTCTACATATTCATCGCTTTGATTGTAATCGAAAATAGCATGCTCTAAATCTCCTGTTGCTGCTCCATTTTGAGATAAATAATTAGCGGCACTGTACAAAGCATCAGTTAAATTGTATGGATCAGCAATTCCGTCTTTGTTTCCATCAATACCATACCCCCCGTATTTACGAATTATAGAGGGATTTGTTTTTTCGCTCTTATTGATATTTCCTTGCCCTAGTCCTGTACAGCTTGGATGTTCCCAACCAACAAATGTGCATGGCATAAATTGTAGATGTCCCTCTGCACCAACCGGCGATAAAAGTGGATCCATGCTAGAAAATCTTGTCTCAACACGATGATGCGCAGCTAGTAAAGTCCAAGGGATTTTATACTCATCCGCAGCTTCTTGATATAGCGGAATGTATTCTTTAGGTATTTCTGGTTCAAACAGCTGATTTGTTAATTTTTCTAATACTTTATCGGGGGTTATTCCACTCACCCCTGTGAAGATACCTGTAAGCAAAATCATAAAGAGAGCAGCCATTAGCAATAAAAGAATAATTGGTCTTTTTTCTTGTCCTTTATGAATTTCTTTCAATTTCACTTTCATCTTTTTTCATACCTCACAGTAATATAAAATTCAGTACACCTTATTTATGGAATAATAAAGACTTAAATCCCAAGAATATTATTAATGAATTTTAGCTGATTTTTCTTAGGAACGTAAAGGTACAATACTGTTCTTCTCACTCTGATCATTCGAGATAAGAGCCGTTTTTTTTGGCCTTTTTAATTGTGTGGAAAAGGATTCAATAAGGCGGTCTTTTTGAAACATAGGTAATCGCTTTAGACTTTGCTTAAAACTTTAGTCTCCATATATTGGCTCTATTTACCTCTAAATCCCCTCGAATGCAAATGGTAATCATAACGTTATATTCCATAGCACTGGAACAGCTAGATCAATCGTTCATTGATTTAGCAAATCAAGTAGAAAACAAGACTTTCTCCGTTTCACATGATGCTTTCGGGTACATTGCGAATACGTATGGGTTTGAACAAGTTCCAGTTGCTGAGTTAAACAGCCAAGCAAACCCTCTCAGAAGGAACTGACGGAAGTCGTGGATCTTGCTAAAGAGAAGAACATCAAATACATCGCTTTTGAACAGAACATTTCTTCAAAATTAGCAGAAGTCATTCAATACGAGGTCGGTGCAGAAGCTGTTCAAATGCATAGCCTGGGTGTCTTGACTCTAGAAGACATTGAGAACAACGAGACCTACTTCACTCTGATGGAAAAGAATTTGGAAACATTGAAAACCATACTGAAGTAAAGAATGGTACCGCAAAAAGGGAGGACACTCTTAATAAAGTGTCCTCCCTTTTTGATTCCAATTCAAGGAACCTAAGTTTTTCCTTTTATCTTTATGTTACTTTATAGCCTTGATCCTCGACAGCTTCTTTCATGTTCTCTGAGGAAACTTTTGATTCGTCGTAGGTAACGTCCACTTTGCCGGAGTTCAAATCTACCTCTACAGCAGAAACTCCTTCTAAACCTTTTAATGCACCTTCTACTGACATTTTGCAGTGGCCACAAGTCATTCCTTTAACATCTAAAGTTTTTGTTTGCATATTTTCTCGACATCCTTTTCAAGAGATTTTAAACCAACTATTTCAGTTGATGCTTATTTAATAATTTTAGCTAAATGTTCTGTCAAACGAATCAGGTTGGATACAAATCCATTAATGGTCGAACAAAAAGCAATAGTAATTCTTACGGCAATAATGACACGGTATCAGCGAACATCGATGTTTCCGTGTGAATACACAACAGAGTCTATTGACGCTAAAATTTGATGTATCTACTCCCTTTTTTACTCGGCTTAATCAAAATCGTTTTCTCTACTATTTTACTTTTATTCTGAAAATTCCACGTAAATTATGCCACTTAAATACTCCAGTAAGTAATGGTGTCCAATATGCCTAAACCAATTAAAATTACTCCAGAACCCTTTTGCATGTACCAGCCCAGTTTTCTTCCCTTCTTCATCACAGCGCCACTAGCTCCGTAATACCAAATCAGAAAAATAGCAATGAATAATGGCACGGAAGTTCCGATGGCGAATAAACTCGGCAATACCACTCCATAGGATGTGGTAAGAACCACAGGCATTAACGTTACAAAGAACAGCACAAACATCGTCGGGCAAAAACCTAGCGAAAAACTGACACCCAGTAAAAAGGAGCCTATTTTCCTCTTTTTAAAAAACTTCTTTGGCAACTCAAAGAATGTTAAAGTCCCTTTTATCTTAAAAATTCCGAGCATGAAAATACCTACCACAATAAATAAGGGCCCCACCACTTTTCTGAACCAAGGGAAGTATATTGTGAGCCGGGACTCAAATTCATTTCCCAACAACCATACCAGTAGTCCCAGTCCTGTAAATACTGTAATCTTTCCTAATGCAAAAAAGACAACTTCAACCCAAGCGGTTTCCTTTTGCAGGGACTTATTCCCATACAGGGTAATGGCACCAATATTCCCTGTAAACTGACATGGAGCCATGGCTCCTACAATCCCGAGCAAAAAAGCAAAAAGGAGAGGAGTACCCATAAAACTATTTGAAAGAGTGATAAAAGGCTGCATCATGGTATTACTCATTTGACTGAAAAACCCGTACAATGGAATCCTCCTATCTTCCTTACGTTTTTGCCTTCTTCATGCCAAATGTCTCCAGCTAAGAGCTAAATTATAACAGGAGAGCTTCTTATGACAACTAGCCTAACACAGGAAACTGGCGATGTTTCTTCCAGGCAATAACGCTCGATTTACAAACGTTCCTAAGTTACGCGATGGGCATACCTCAGGAACAGATATTCCTTAGTTGATTCGCGTTAACTACTGGCTTCTCAATTGAGTTGCTCTTTATTTTCTAACCGTTCGACGTAATATAACAATCTACAATTCTCTATTTTTCCTTACAATGTTTTTCCTGCCCTATTATTCTTTAGCTTACCTAAAAACTTTCGATTTTCTGTGCAGATTCTTCTAATACTCTTCCCAATTGTGTTTCAGTCAAATAAACCCCATCTTTCATGTACTAGATATGCATATTTAATGGGCAAAGTGAAAAGCTCCATAAAAGAAAGAAGAAAAAGTAATGATAAAAAAGAAATTCAAGGCGGGAGTTATCGCGCTTTTAGCCGCATTTACACTAGGTGCCTGCAATAATGACGACGAAGGAATGAATTCGACCGAAAGCCGAAATCAAACGGAAATGGATTCAAGCGAAGATCTGAATACTGATTCTGAAGAAGATATGGATATGGAAGGGATGAACCATTCTGGCTCAGGAGGAATTCCAGGTTGTTTAAAAGAGGCAGAAAATCCGACTCATGAAGTGGGCAGCCAAGCGGCGATTGAAGCAGATCATATGGAGGGGATGAGTGGAGAAACAGGAGGAAAAGGCGGAAGTGTAGGTCACCTTCCGCTTTTTTGCCGCATTGCAAAATACTCCGTCACTTTTGCTGCATGATCGGTCTGGATGATATTGACGCCACGTTCAAGCAGCCATCCCCAGCCTTGGTCCGGGTCCAGTAAGGACATCGAATCGTCGTGTCCGGCATTTGCCCCGTCGTCCAGGGCGTTGCACCAGACGTTTGTGTGGGTTCTTATCTTCTGGACAGTTTCTTTGGAAATGGCTTTGTCATATTCCGAATGGAAAAGCACTTCGATGGCAGAAAGCGGGCAGTTTGCCAGCAGTTCATCAAGCTGGGAAAGATTGCTGTCATCAATCAAGTGCATATAGTGCAACATTCTTTTATGCGTCTGGAAAAATTCAAGCACTTTACCGACCGGTTCTCGGCTCTTCAAAAGAACTTCGTGAAAGGCATCTGCTTCGACCATGATTTCATATATTTCGTGGCGGAAATCCCATGATTTATCCGCATTCATCATCGCTTTGCCTTTCATCAGGGATAGCGCTTCCAAAAAGGTGGGGATTTTCTCACCAGTAAGATGTGCATGCGGTCCTCCGCTTCCTTCTTTAAGCGACAAGGACTGGAGATTCACGAGGTCAAAGGAAGACACTTCGCCGGTTCCATTTGTCATGCGATCAACGCTGCTGTCATGCAGGAGGACCAGGTGGCCGTCTTTCGTTTTCTGGAAATCCAATTCAACCAAGTAAATTCCTTCTTCGATGCAATTCTGGATAGCGGAAAGGGAATTTTCCGGAGCCGGACCCCATATCCCACGATGGGCGACGGTGTAGAAAGGATGCTCATTTTTGTGGAAAGCCGCCAGAAACTCGTCGTAATTGCTGAAATTTAAGAAGTGACTTCCCTGCATAATCTGATCCTCCTATCTCTTAACAATATATACCTTGCAGCAAGCGATCGGACACTCCAGAAGTTTATGGAAAGCACAGAAAGGCATTTTTGATTATCACAAGAAGAAGCGGCAGGGCAAAAATAGAACAAAAAAGGAGGACACTTTTTGATTTCAATTAAAGGAACTCAACTTTTTTCAATTATTTTTATGTTACTTTATAGCCTTGATCCTCGACAGCTTCTTTCATGTTCTCTGAGGAAACTTTTGATTCGTCGTAGGTAACGTCAACTTTACCGGAGTTCAAATCTACCTCTACAGCAGAAACTCCTTCTAAACCTTTTAATGCACCTTCTACTTACGTTTTACAGTGGCCACAAGTCATTCCTTTAACATCTAAAGTTTTTGTTTGCATATTTCTCCACCTCCCTTTTCTAAAAGATTCAAAGCCCACTATCTTTTTCGACTTTTATTTAATGATTCTTGCAAAATGTTCAGTCAAACGAACCAGGTTAGATACGAATCCATATTCGCTATCGTACCAAGAAACAGTTTTAACAAGCTGCTTGTCTCCATTTTCAATAATATCGGTTAATGTTGCATCAAAAACAGCACCTGCTGAAGTTCCAATAACGTCAGAAGACACAATTAGTTTTTCAGAGTATTCAAATGATGGATTCGCAGCTTCTTTCATAGCTTTATTTACTTCTTCAATTGTTACTTTTCTTTCTAAATTCGTATAAAACTCCACGATTGCCCCACCTAAAAGTGGTACCCTAACCGCTGTTCCATTAACAATTCCCTTTAGTTCCGGAATTACTCTTCCGACAGCTTTTGCTGCACCGGTAGATGTCGGAATTGCATTCATCGCTCCTGCCCGTCCGCGTCTCATATCCGACTTGGGACTGTCATGCAGTTTTTGCGAAGGTGTATAAGCTTTAATCGTTGTCATATAACCCGTTACAATCCCAAAGTTATCCTGCAGCACTTTTGCAACAGGAGCTAGATCATTGGTTGTACACGAAGCTGATGAAATTATCAAATCATCTTTTGTAATAATACCCTCATTAACCCCGTAAACGATTATTTTTGTTTCCTGATCTGCCGGAGCCGTTATAATTACTCTTTTAGCGCCTGCCTCAAGATGTACTTGAGCCTTATCGGCAGTGGTATACAAACCGGTTGCTTCCAGCACGATATCAATTTGTAGTTTCTCCCATGGTAGATTTCTTGCATCAGCTTCCTGATAACATTTAATTTCCTTGCCACCCGCAACTAGAACATTCTCATGTACCTCCACATCATGTTTTAACCGGCCATAAGTTGTGTCGAATTCCAATAAATAAGCCAAGTTTTCAGTGCTGGCTAAATCATTAACCGCAACCAGTTCCAGTTCCGAATCCGTGTCTAATAATCTTCTCAACGTTGTTCTGCCTACACGTCCAAACCCATTAATAGCAAGTCTTACCGTCATTTATTTTCCTCCTCTCATATGTATAGAAGCTTAGTTATTTCTCATCGATTCGCTATATATAAGCGCTTCTTTTGCAACATGAAAATTCTTCTTTTTGGATTAAAAAGAAGGGGTGAGTTTTGAGGTCGTCTTTCAGAGGATAGGTCATATCAAATAATAGAAAACCATAAAAGAAAAAGGAATCATCATGAGCATGCCCTGTAAAGGCACGCCCACTTATAATTCCCGAATCGATACTTTACATCTACTGAATACAAACCATGATTAATGGTTCTGTCATTTGAATCATTAAAGAATACTTGAGTGATTACTTTAATCATTTTCGCATCCAGAAAAAACTAATCAATCACTGGTGAAATACCGACAACTGGCTACATGACAATCGATAAAAGGGGATTTCTTGCTATTTCAAAAATGAAACTAGTGCCGTTAATGTACCCCTTATTTTTTAATGTCGTATCCCTCTAGTTCTCGCAAGCGCTCCCTGTATTCTTCTGTGCTGATTTCCCCGCGTGCGTAGCGCTCTTTCAGAAGGTCCAAGGCACTGGACGAAGAACGGTTCCCAATTTCTGCAGGTGGGGTTTTTCGCATGAAATAGACCACAAGCACCACGGCTAAAACAACAACTACTAGCAAGAAAATCGCCCAAAAGAACATATTACCCCAACTCCCATTATGCATTCCATAATTCCACATTGCTGTTTTGCTCCTTTCATGATGTATTTAACCGTACTCATCCTTTTTCAAAAACCTTAGCCTTAGATGATTTGAGGCAGCTGCAAGCCGTTCCAATTCAGATGTTTTCTTTATCATTATTATAACACTGAATATTGTGAATATTTAATTATATAGGAGAAGCCAAATTTTTTTGATGTAGAACAGTTGTCTATTTTCCGCAAATTAACTTTCATGGTCTAAAATCTTGTGTCCTGTCTCTGAATCTCAGTATTAAGAAAGATGGCATTATTGACATTGAAGCTCTATATTAAATTCCACTCAAAAGTAAATATAGAAGCTAAAATGTGTCAGTATTCACGTTTAGATTGAGGTCATACAATTCCAGTGCAGTTCCCTTCTTATATAATTTAATTATAAAATAATCCTTTTTTATTCATAAAAATTTCTCTGTTCAATAAACGTTCTTAAAATATATGTTTACAGAAAAAAAAGAAGTCATATAGTAATTGAAATCGCTTCTACACATACTTTGTGCTTAAACAAATTCTGTTGAAAAATGTCATTTAACTTCAACGATGAACGGGAAGGCAAGAATTCCTGTATCGGCAAAGTTAAACTCAGCCCATAGTTTGTATATACCGGCTTCTGGAAATTGAACGTGAAATTCCGGCTGGAGTCTTGACGGAGTATACACCGGAAGAAACTGTTTACCTTGTTTGTCCAATACCACTACATGCCCCGATGCCCCTAAATAAAGTACTGATGTCTCACCATGCAGATCAAACGACAAGGCAACCGTTTTTCCTGCGGTCAGTTCCGTATGCTGGAGCGTGACGGTCTTTCCATTCCATTCTTTGGTCAAACTGTCGTTTTGAGCCAGCGCGGACCAATTAATAGCAGGAATTTCTGCAGGCTCACCGACCGTTAACGGTATCGGTTCAATGATGTAAGCCAAGCTTACTGGAAGCATATCAGCAAAAATCAGGTAATTGCCTGGGACGAGTTCTATTTTCATCTCAAAATCTCCGGCTAGTGTTTCAATCGGATGAACATGGAAAAAGGTGTTTAAATTAGCGGTGACGATAATCAGCTGCAGATTCTTTTCATGCCCCTTCAATAACTGTACCCTGTTATTCCTGGCATCTCGAACTCGAAGGTTCAAAAGACCATCTGTGTAATCGACCTCTACATAGGTTTGGTTCATTTCGCGTGCTTGTTCGCTCTCCACAAATCCATACTTCTCCAACCAGAACACCTCCATATTTTTTATGCAAGAGTTTTAAACGCCTGTCGGTTTTCAAAAGCCTATCTAATAATCAAATTGAAAACCATTAACGTAATTCAATTGCCATCATTTTGCATGTGCAACCCAATTCAAAATCGAAAGTATCTGCAAATCCATTTTTCGAGTTTATCTATTATCTGTTTTTTCATTTCTCGAAGTGCATGGACTTGCTCAATTCCTCTGGGAAGAAATTTGACTTTGCTGCTGCAGAATCCACAAATAATCTTTATTTTAAAAGTATTTCTCCTTTCATCCGATTAAAATTGTATGTATTTCAATTTATCAGATAATTATGTAGGAAATGTGTAGAAAACTAAATTTATTCATTTGTTTCTCTTCTTTCCACAACACATTTTCTGGTTCTTTTACAATCAAGGTTTGAAAAAGATTCCGATGGCGCCAAGACAAGTTTATAGCCCTCCGTCTGAAGATATTAGAACCTTTCTATACAAGCCTAATTCAGTTCCGAATATCCCAAGTAAAAGAAAAAAACAGCATGCTTTGAATTCAAGCACGCTGTTTTCTCTATTATTGCAGGTAATTCATCGGATTGACCGCATTTGACCGCGCCCCGTTCCATGACCCAATATGAATTTCAAAATGTAGATGCGGACCGGTCGAGCGCCCTGTCGAACCAAGCAAACCGACCGTTTGCCCTTGTGAAACGGCTTGGCCAGCGGATACGCTGATGGCACTCATGTGAGCGTAAACAGTCGCATAAGATTGGCCATTGATCGAATGGGTAAGAATGACGACGTTTCCGTATCCACCCATCACGCCGGCAAAAGAAACATAGCCTGACGCTGACGCGGAAATCGGTGTGCCGGTAGCATTCGCAATATCTTGCCCTAAATGCGATTCAGCCCCTTCTCCGATGTCCCGTCCACCGTAGCCGGATGAATAACGCCCGGCAACCGGTCTGATAAACATCGCATTAGAAGATGGTGCAGGTGCAACTGCAGCTTCCGGGGCTGGGCTTGCCGAAGGGCTTGTTGCTTTCGGTGCGGGAGCAGCTGAAGCCTTGGATCTGTTGGCAGCTTCCCGAGCCTCTGCAGCGCGGGCTTCTTCAGCCGCAGCCTTCGCTAACGCCTCTTCTTCTGCCGCTTGAGCGAGTGCCTCTGCTTCATCTTTTGCTGTCGCTTGAGCGCGCGCTTCTGCAGCTGCTTGTGCTCGTGCTTCTGCAACAGCTTTTGCGCGTGCCTCTGCCGCCGCAGCTTGTGCCCGTGCTTCTGCAGCAGCTTTTTCAGCGGCTATTTTACGCAGGCGTTCTTCTTCCGCTTTTCTTGCAATTTCAGCCAAGCGGGCTTGCTCATCAGCGATTTGCTTTTCCAAGTCTTCGCTGATTTCGATCACTTCACTGAATTTAATCTCTAGGCTGCCTTTTTCTGTTGCTAATCTTTGTTGTTCGGCTTCCAGCTCATTGACCAGGCCAGCTTGCTCTTTTTTCTGTCCATCAAACGAAGCTTTTAACCCGACCAGTTCCGAACGGCGTATTTCCTGCTCCTTAAGCTTGCTTTCAACTTGCGCTTTTTGTTCGGCTAATGCTTTTTTGTCATCTGCCTGGTTTTGCATAATCTCACGATCCGCATCGATCAGCGTGTTGACTGCAGAAAAACGGTCAATGAAATCAACGAAACTATTCGCGCCCAGCAGGACGTCGAGATAATCGACTGATCCCCCGCTTAATTGGATGGCACGCGCCCGTTCCTTGAGCAATTCTGTCCGCTCAGCAATCTTTTGTTCAAGCTCTTCAATCGACTTTCTCAATTCATCGATTTCGGATTTTGTTTGATCAATTTGGGATTGCACCTGATTGATCTTTGCTTCTGTTTCATTGATTTGGGTATTCAAATTCGCTATTTTCGCGGCAAGCTGTTCCAATTTCGTAGCATTCTGATTGAGCTGCCCCTCTTTTTCATTGATGCCTGAATTCAGTTCGCTTTGCTGCTGCTGCGCTTCTTGCTTTTTCTCTTCTAATTTATCCAGGTTCTCCGCATTAGCCGTAGGGATTAAAATCGATAAGGCTAATACTGAAGATAAACTGGTCACCATCCATTTCGAAATCAAGTATCTGTTCCCCTTCCAAGATCTTTCTGATGCTGCTCCATATGATTGACGATCATGTCGAAATCTATTTCTTATGTATGGAAATCTATTAATTGGCATAGGATTGATTTTATGTCAGAATTCATTTTCCAAACCTTTAACCCACTAAGTATATCAGCTAAACCTCCGCCTCAGATTACAGCCGTGTATCAATTTTTACTATTTATGAAATATTTCTGTATTATTTTAACTATTTAAGTAATTGATTATCCCCCAGAGACCCGCATATTCCAAAAGTATATAGAAAACAAAACAGCGCTCCGAGGAAATGGATTTCCTCGGAACGCTGTAAGAGCAGTAATGTTTTCACTGCTCTTTTTAATCCATATAGAAAGGTATCTTAGTGGAGGCGCGTCAACGGGCTAGACGGAGCAATGAGACGAGTGTTCTTCTCGGCTTATTGCGTGAGTCATGCCCAAAGCGGCCGGAGCGGCATATAACTATTAACTTCTTTAGTTCAACTTATATAACCTCTGAAATTCCTCTTTTAGTTAGTCAGCCCATTCAAAATCGTATCGATATTCCATTCCATCATTTTGATATACGTATCGCCATCTTCTCCTGGCTTGCCGATTGAATCGGTGAACACTTTCCCTTTGATCTCCACGCCCGTTTCCCTTGATACCATTTCCATGCTGCGTGGATCGATGCTGGTTTCTAAAAATAAGCCTTCGATGTTCTGTGCTTCGATGATATCCAATACGCGCGTAATCTGCTTAGGCGTTCCTTGGTTTTCCTGATTGATTTCCCAAATGTATTCTGCCTGGAAATCGTACGCTTTGCTGAAATACTTGAATGCGCCTTCGCTCGTGACAAAAATGCGTTTGTCTGCCGGAATTTCACTATACCGGTCAATGGCATCTTGATGGAGCGCTTCTAATTCACTGATATAGGCTTCCGCATTCTGCTCGTATTCTGCTGCATGTTCCGGATCTATTTTGACGAAAGCATCCCGTGCATTTTCTGCATACTTGATGCCGTTTTGCACATCCAGCCAGGCATGGGGATCTTCTTCGCCTTCTTTGCCTTCAGTCGTCAAAAACATCGGCTCGACCCCTTTGCTCAATGCAAATACAGGGGCCTCGTCTCCTGATTTGCCCGCGGTGTCCATGAGTTTTTCAAACCAGGAATTCCCTGCTTCCAGATTTAAGCCGTTATAGAAGACGGCATCGGCATCGGTGGTTTTTTGGACATCCATTGGCAGCGGATCGTATTCATGCGGATTGGAGCCGATCGGAGCCAGGCTGTGAATTTCCACGCGGTCTCCTCCTACGTTGCGGACTATGTCGTAAATAATGGAGTAAGTGGTGACTACCTGTATTTTGCTTCCTTTTTCATTCGCTGAGCTGCTTTCGTTGCTTGAGCATCCAGCCAGCATAAGCAGGAAGAACAGGCTAATAAACAAAAACCTTTTATTATTTTTCATCGCTATTCTCCTCTTTTGTAAATTTAAGTTGGCGCATTGACCTGCTTTTTCTTGGCACTCAATTTTCTCCAAATCACGCCTTGTTTAGGGGAGAACAGGAAAGCCATAAAGAAAAGAGCGGTCGCTGCAAGCACAATCGTCGCACCTGAGGCCAAATTATAAGTGAAACTGAAATACAGTCCGATGACAGAAGCACTTGCTCCGATTGCGGCGGAAAGAAAAACCATCACCGATAAGCGGTCTGTCAGCAGATAAGCGGTTGCCGCCGGCGTGATGAGCATCGCTACGACCAGCACAATCCCGACTGTCTGCAGTGATGCGACGGTCACCATTGTCAGCAGCGTCATCAAGAAATAATGGATGAGCCGCACGGGAAGCCCGTAAACTTCTGCCATTGTCGGATCAAAAGAAGTGACGAGAAGCTCTTTGTAAAAAATATAAACCGACACCAATACCAGCACCCCGGTGCCGAGCGTGATCCACATATCCGAAGGCCGGACTGCCAATACGTTGCCGAACAAAATATGATACAAATCCGTGCTGCTTTCGAGTACCGTAATCAGGATGACGCCTAACGCAAACGCAGCTGTAAACATGATGCCGATCGATGTATCTTGTTTGATGCGGCTGTTTTGGCTGACAAAGCCGATTCCGATTGCGGTTAAAACCCCGGTAAACACAGCACCGAAGAAGAAATTAATGCCCAGTGCGTAAGCGATTGCCACTCCCGGCAGCACGGCATGTGAAATCGCATCGCCCATCAACGCCATGCCTCTTAAAATGATAAAACAGCCGATGACGCCGCAAATGACGCCGACCATGATGGAAGTCATCAAGGCCTTTTGCAAAAAGTCGTATTGGATGATTCCTTCGATAAAAGCCATGATCAACCCACCCCGACTTCATGCAGAAAAGCTAATTCCCGTTCGTACGCTTTCAGGATGATTTCCGGACGCAATACTTCCTGCGGGTTTCCGAAATGAATGACCTGCTTGTTCAGCAGCAGCAATTGATCAAAATAATCATTCGCTTTGCTTAAATCATGATGGATGACCACGACCGTTTTCCCTTGATCTTTTAAATTTTTCAAGAGGTGGATGATCGTTTCTTCGCTGGAAACGTCAATCCCGACAAAAGGTTCATCCAAAAAGAACAGGTCGGCATTTTGCGCCAGCGCTCGTGCGAGAAAGACACGCTGCTGCTGTCCCCCTGATAATTCCCCGATTTGCCGGTCTGCAAATTTCTCCATGCCTACTTGTTCCAGACACGCGTAAGCCCAGTCTTTTTCTTTTTTCTTTGGACGCTTGAATAGCCCCAGGTTCGGATAGGTGCCGATTAAGACGGTATCCAAAACGTGGATGGGAAAATCCCAGTCAAACTCGCTGCGCTGCGGTACGTACGCGATTTTTTTGCGGTTTTCTTTCAACGTGCTTCCCAATATCTCGATGCTGCCTTTGTCGATCGGCACGAGATTCAATAATGCCTTCAACAGAGTCGATTTCCCGGCACCGTTTGGTCCGATGATCCCTAATATATTTCCTTGTTCAACCCGTAAATCAATTTCTTGAATCGCCGGTTTGCCGTGGTAAGAGACGTGGACATTTTTTAATACGAGTGCAGAAACCATTTTATTCCCTCCTGACATTATTTGTTGTTAGTTGAATTATTTTTCCCAAAGGAAACTTTTTAATAGTTTATTCCTTTTTCGGATAATTGTAAATAGAAAAGATTCTAGGCTTTCAACTTTTCTTTACCAGACAAAAAAAGCACAATCGGCTTAAAATTGCCGATTGTGCTTTTGCTTATCAAGGAAAGTGCGGCATTTATTGACGCTGCCGATAGGCGTTCTGCCCGCTTCTTCAACCATTGATCTTATTTTCTTATCCAATCAATCTGGCGGCGTCACGGTGATCACTACGCTTCCGCGTTTATGCCCGGTCTCCACGTAACGATGAGCCGCAGCCATTTGATCCAATGAATAACTTCTGCCAATTACCGATTTAATCTTTCCTGCCTCAATTAATCCTTTCAAGAAAAGCAAATCTTCTTTGCGCATCGGTGCGAGTCCGCCTTTTAATTTCTTGCCGTCTCCTACGGATGTCGACATCATGCGGGCAAATTGCGGAAGCCCCGCTACTGGAGCCAGATAAATCCCTTTTTCCTTAAGGGAGCTTTTGCAGCTTGAAAACGACTTATTGCCAACGGTATCTAAAATGAGATCGTAGGACTTGCCGTTTTTGGTGAAATCCTCTTTGGTGTAATCGATAGCCTGATCGGCCCCCAAGGACTTCACAAGTTCTATATTCTTGGTACTGCATACAGCAGTAACTTCTGCACCGAAGTATTTGGCAAGCTGCACCGCATAAGTGCCTACTGCACCGGAAGCTCCGTTAATAAGCACGGTTTGCCCTTCCCGAATATGCCCCTTATCCCTCAGAAAGAACAAAGACGTCGTAGCCCCGAAAGGAACGGAAGCGGCTTCTTCGAATGTCATATTGACCGGCTTCAAGGCAATTGCCCCTCCTTCTTTTAGGCGTATAAATTCCGCATTGGCCCCGAGGCTTGTTCCGGTTCCGGCAAATACCAAATCCCCTTTTTCAAATAAGCTTATGTCTTTTCCAGTCGCTGCCACTTCTCCAGAAAGCTCAGATCCCAATATCCCGACTCTTGGCGTTTTGAGCCCCCAAAAAAATCGCACAACAAACGGATCTGCCCTTCGCACTTTGCAGTCCCCGGATGTTGCCGTCGTTGCATGCACTTTTATCAGAACTTCGTCGTCTTTCGGGATCGGTTTTTCGACTTCTCTCAGCTCCATCACTTCAGGCGGACCGTATGTTTTGTGGACACTGGCTTTCATAGAGAAACTCCTCCTTCATTGATTGTTTTTATCGGTTCGATTGCAGGTATTTTCTTGCCTCTAAGCAATAGCCAGATGCCCAGCGCTAATTCCCCTATGGCTCCTGGTATGGCTACGATGAGCACAAATACTATCTCGTAATCGGCGTAATTGGCCAGCAGAATGTTTGCAAAGCTGTCAATCATGTAACCCAGGCCTGCCAGCATCACCAAAATCCCCAGAACCTTCGGCATAAAGCCGGATTTAAAAACCAAATATCCGATGAGAAGCAAATGAATGCCAAAAAAAACGAGTCCAATAATCCAACCGTTAGAAAAGGCATCCATCAGCAGCATGACCTGCGTCTGCAATTGGCTCGTTTCCAATGCCACTCCTTCTTTTAACAACTGCAAAACGTTCAAAAAATTGAAGATGGCAGCCCCTAAAATCGCGCTATAGACCAACCTGAATATCGCCGCTAACAAAGCAAGGTTTTGATCAACTCGTTTCAATAAAACATAAAGTGCCCACGAAATGATGATATCCAGCACAAGCACGATGACAAAACTGGCGATAGCTAAACGGAAGGACAACTCATTGGCTGTGATGTTGGCTGCGGTCGCAGCTCCATCTCCCGGAATAATCAGCCCGGCAAGGACAAAGAAATTCGCATACACAGCGATTAACGCTAGGAGCACCAAGCTATAACCCACAACCCGGGCATAGAAAAGCGGTGTTTTTTCGGCAAAATCATTTTTCATTTTAACCCCTCCAATTCATCGTTTTGGATTCTATGTATACGGAATAATATGACAGAACGGCGAATGCTGAAGGAGTCCATCTTTTACCTTTAAATAAATCAGAATATTCAGAATAAATTCAGTTTCAGATTATACCTTATCGGCATATTTAGCAATTATGAATACCCTTTTTTCTCTTTCCAACTGATGCTTTATAAGCTTAGTTCATGATGAGCAATGCCATTCAACGTGATTTGGTTGCCGGCATAAAAAAACGGAAATACATTCCCCAGAAATTTATGTTCCGGGGAATGTATTTCCGCTGCATATGGCAGTCCTTGATAGTCAGACTTGTTTGGAATTGTTTGGAATTGTTTCTTTCCAGTGGATGCAATTCAAACTATTTTTTACTGATTTTATAAGCATCCACTTTTTTCATCGTGTCGGTCCGGTATGTTTCAAATGACAGGCTGTCCGGCGTGATTGCGACATTGGTGAACGTCGGCACTTCCAATTGTGCTTTGACCGCAACATACGGCTCTTTGCCATCCGCCAAATCGTAGAACTTGCTGCCGCTTGATGAATTAGCCGTAATGTAGACAGTTCCTTCCGGAGACTTGGCCGCACCCCCTTTAACCGTTTCACCTTTCAGCGGTTTGAAGTTCTTCATTTGATGGGTTCTCGCATAGGAATGGTCATGGCCCATCAAAACGGCATCGATATCGAGCGCATCGATTGCTGGCACAAGCCCTTCCCGCAGCTTCAGAATCTCGTCTTCCTCTGCGTGCCCGCCGACGCTGTAGATGGAATGGTGGAATACGACAATTTTCCATTTGATGGCTTGATCTGCTGTGTCTTCAACCGCCTTTTCCATAAACTGCACATGCTCTTCGATGTTCCCGCTATTGGTATTCAAGTTCATGAACAACACATCGCCGTATGTGAATGAATAATCGCCGCCCGCATTCCCTGAATCCTCCAGCTCCGTCTCGTTCGGAACATTGAAATGGTAGCCATAGTATTTTGCATTGTCGTGATTGCCGATGGTTGTTGCAACAGGGAGCTGCTTCATGATGGCCGGCGCGAAGTATGCGCTGTAATCCTTCTCTGATTCCGGATCATCGACCTGGTCTCCGACAGATTGGATAAAACTCGTTTCCGGATATTTGCTGATGGCCTTTTCCAATGTATCCGTCCAATTATTGCGGTCTTTCGACAAGAACCACGACGAACCGATCTGCGGGTCTCCCATCAACAGGAAATTGAAACTTTCGGTATCGCGGGTTGTAAAGGTGCTTGTTTCATACCAATGGCCTTTTCCATCCCCAATGCGGTATTCGTATTGTGCTTCTGCCACAAGGCCAGTAATTTGTGCTTCGTTGCCGGAAAATCCGCTCGCCCCTTCTTTTAGCTCAGCCGTTACGGTTTGAGTTCTCTCTTCCGCATCAACGCGTCTAACTTCCAATACGCCCGGCGTTGCCGTTTCGGCCGTATACCAGGAGAAGTTCATTTCCGTTTCATCCTGCCCGGGTGCCATCGATACATCAGTGACGACGGCATCGTGGCCCCCAGCTTGTGCCATGTTCATCGCTGCAGCCGAACTTCCCAGTACCAGCGACAGAAGAAGTGCAGCCATGCCTTTTTTGATTGAACGGTTATTGAATATTTTCATGATAACCACCACACCTTTCGTTTATAAAACCCATCATAGGCGCGTTAAACGAAAGTTGAGTGAAAATTCATCGGTACTTTCCCATTTGCCGGAACATTTACAGACTTAGCTAAAAAAATTTCTCCTACCTTGTTAAACTCCATAAAAAACGCACATCTCTATGAGAAAATTAATGAAACATACTAGCCGAAGGGGCGGATTGAAGACTGGAGAGCACTGTCTCTTCAGTCTCCATGAAAGATAAGTGCAATGAAAGGAAGCGACAGACAATGAAAAAGATCCTGTTATACTCATTCGCTTTAAGTTTCATCTTAGTGGGCTGCAGCGACAATGAAAATAACATGCCATCACAACAGGACTCACCGATGAATGATGGGCATATGGGCGGTGGAAACGACGGAAATCAAGGCATGGGCGGTATGGGCGGCGGCATGATGGGCCAAGGGAATATTCCCACCCTCGAATCCTCTGAAGGTGTGACAGAGCTGCCGATTCCACCAGTATTGGAAAAGCAGCAAGGCCAGGACTTTGATTACGAAGTTACCGCGCAGGAAGGCAGCACTGAATTTTTCGAGGGCATCTCGACTGACACTTTCGGCTATAACGGCGATTTGCTGGGTCCGACGCTTAAACTGGAACAAGGCGAAAGTGTCGACGTTAAAATCACAAACAACTTGGATGAACCGACAACATTCCATTGGCACGGCCTCGAAGTTCCAGGGGAAATAGATGGCGGACCACACGGCGAGATCCAGCCTGGCGACAGCCGCATCATCACGTTGGAAGCTGATCAGCCCGCCGCCACCCTTTGGTATCATCCGCATGTCCACGGCTCGACGGCTGAACAAGTATTCAAAGGCCTTTCCGGGATGCTGCTCATCGATGAGGCATCCGGTTCCGCTTCCGAGCTTCCGAATGAATACGGAGTCGATGATATCCCGCTCATTTTCCAGGACCGCCTATTTGATGAAAACAAGCAATTAGACTATAACCGGCTCATGAACCCTGACGGAACCTTAGGCGATATTTCCATCGTCAACGGCACGCTCAATCCAAAACTGACCGTCACCAAACCCGTCATGCGCTTTCGTTTATTGAATGGTGCGAATGCACGAAATTACACGTTCCGCTTGAGCAATGGCGCAAGCTTCACGCAGATTGCCTCGGATGGCGGCTTGCTGGATGAACCGGTTGAAACCGATGCGCTGACATTAGCCGCTTCGGAGCGCGCTGAAATTCTCATTGATTTTTCTTCGATGGCTGATGAAGAATCCCTTGCCATCATCAATGACGAAGGCGTCGAATTGCTGCCGTTTGATGTCGCGCTCGATGGTGCTCCGGCTGATTCGGCTGAGATGTGGACCGCAGATGAGCCCTTCCTGACCGAAGAGGAAAGAACAATGCCGGTCACGAAGGAAATTGAATTGTTCGGCATGATGGAAATGGTGACGATCAACGGGAAGAAATTCGATATGGATCGCATTGACTTTCGCCAGAAACAAGGCGTTACGGAAGTATGGGAAGTTTACAATGAACCCGATATGATGGGCGGCATGATCCATCCCTTCCATATCCACGGCACCCAGTTCAAGATCATTTCACGCGATGGCAAAGAGCCCGCACCGAACGAACAAGGATTTAAGGATAGCGTACGGGTCGAGCCTGGCGAAAAGGTCAAGTTGCTTGTCACATTCCCTGAAAAAGGTGTTTTCGTTTTCCATTGCCATATCCTAGAGCATGAAGACAATGGCATGATGGGACAAATCGAGGTTTATTAGCTGGCCGACGACAATCGAAATGCATTCTTCTTAGGGGATTGATTTTAATAATGGATAGAATCAAAAAAAGCGTAGTTTCTCAACTTGAATTTGAGAAACTACGCTTTTTTAAAGAGCTTGTGGAACAGCAAGTTCTGCATAAAAAACAGAACCAAGGCGGCCAAACACAAATTGATATAATACCAAACACCGTCTCCGAAAAAATCCAAAGGAGAAGCGGTTGATGGCCGGCGAGCCAAGTAGAGGTAATTGGATTCCGTGAGCGGATTCACCAGAAAACCGATAATTGCGGCGTAAACAAGCAATAAGGCATATACCGAAAACACCGTCCGGATGGTGATCATATTGGGAAAAGCCAAGCCTAAAAACAGGCAAGCCCAGGAAATGGCGGTGTGTTGGATAAAAAATAGCCAAAACCGAAAATGTTGATAATCGTAAGGGATTTCGGGCGTCACCAAGGCCAGGAAAGCCGGAAAGATTCCGATGAAAAATGAAAGCTTTATCCAAAATGGCCGCAAGCTCAGCAACCCCGCCATCGCAGTAAGAGAGGCGATCCCACACAAATGAAGCGGCATGTGGATGCTGAAATTCCAAATGTCCTGCGTAATGGCCCAATACTGGTAGGAAACTTCTGAGATTAAAAGTATGGAAAACAATAGCCAGCGCAGCCGCTGGAACAGGTGAGCTTTTACTGGCAGCCGATCTTTCATCAGAATAATGCATAGGAAACCAAAGAGGGCTATGCTTAACGCCAGCAAATGGCTCGTGGTAAAAACCTGAAACGGATAGTCGGACCCTGCATCAAAAAAGTTTTCCATAGCTGCCCTCCCCTCTAACTCGTTATGAGAATAGTTTAGCATTATTTGCCGTCGCCAAAAGTTTTATTCGCCGTCGGCTCTAGTCCATTATTTTGCACAATAAACGCCTTACATCTATTGGCGTGCACAGACTAGGCAGAGCAAAGAGAAGATGTTAAACTGTCACTATATTCAGCCAATGGAGTTAGCATGGTTAAGGACTTGTAATGTAGGGGCTGGATAGCCGTACTCCACCGACAATTTTTGAGATGGGAGAGGATAAATGATGAATGATATGATGAACGCCACAACGGATGAAATCCGCCAGGCAATCCGCCAAGGCAATTGGGACAAACCGACATCCGGCTTGGCAAACGGCTTTCTTCAAACGAATCTTGTCATCCTTCCAAAAGACATGGCGTTCGAGTTTCTGCTGTTCTGCCAGCGCAATCCGAAATCCTGTCCGCTGATCGATGTCACAGATCCCGGTTCCTATACCCCGTCGCTGTCCGCGCCTTCTGCCGATCTGCGCAGCGATATCCCCCGCTACCATGTGTACCGGAACGGGGAATTGACTGAGAAGCCGACCGACATCACCGAACTCTGGCAGGATGACATGGTCGCTTTTCTGATTGGCTGCAGCTTCACGTTTGAAGAAGCGCTGGTGAAAAACGGCATCCCCATGCGCCATAATGAGGAAGGCCGCAATGTCCCGATGTACAAAACCTCAATTCCGACCGTGAAAGCCGGCCGCTTCGAAGGGCCGACGGTTGTCAGCATGCGGCCGGTGGCGGAAAAAGATCTGGTGCGCGCAGTCCAGGTGACGAGCCGCTTCCCGACTGTCCACGGTGCTCCGCTCCATATCGGCCATCCCAGCAGCATTGGCATCACCGATCTGGATCAGCCGGATTACGGCGACAGCGTCACGGTCAAAGAAGGAGAAGTTCCTGTGTTCTGGGCGTGCGGCGTCACGCCGCAAGCAGTCGCAGCCCATGTCAAACCGCCATTCATGATCACCCATGCACCGGGCCATATGTTCATCACGGACATTAAAACGGAAAGTGTCGGCGTGATGTAAACAAAGCACTGTTTCCCCTTTCGGAAACAGTGCTTTTTGGTATACAGATCTTCTCCGCATTCAATACAGAGGGTTCTTCGATGACGCATATTAGGGGGTTCTTTGCCATGATTGATTTTACAGAGACGGAATTTAACGGAACCGATGCCATTCTCTTTCTCCACGGACTTGGGGCGAGCCGCTGGATGTGGTGGCAGCAAGTTGCCGCATTCCCGGATTATCAAGTCATCCTGGCCGATTTGCCGGGACACGGGAAAAGTGTTTCAACTCCATGGAAAAGTGTAGCGGATACCACCGATTTAATTGCCAAGCACGTGATTAAAAACCGAAAGGTCCACATTGTCGGAATTTCGCTCGGCGGCCATGTGGCTTTGGAAATAGCGAAGCGATACCCTGAAAAGGTCCTCAGTCTCTTCATCAGCGGCATCACCGCCAAACCCATGCATTTTCAATTCTTGCTGAAAATGCAATCCCGGCTTGTTCAGCGAGGCATTCAAAATGAGCGGTATCTCGCTAAACTAGCCCGTGAGCATTACCATTTGCCTCCGGATAAAATCGCTGATTTCATCACGAATTACCAGCTATTGACCCCCAAAACCTATGAAACGATCTGGAAAGAAATCATGCAGTTTCGCCTGAATGAATCCTACGCGGATATTGCCGCTCCCTGTCTTTTTGCTGCGGGCGATAAAGAATCGCGCGGCATTCTGGAATCCGTTGAACTCGCTCCGCATTTCATGCCAACTGCCGTCGGGAAGCTAATCCCCGGCGCTCACCATGATTGGCCTGTGCAGCAAGAGCAGTTGTTTAATCGGATGTTGAGGGAGTGGTTGGTTCACCAGGATGCTGGTACAAAGAATTTCTGAATAGGGAAATGGTTATGCAGGTTTGGATAGTCAGATTTTTCGTTAACAAGCGCTATTTTGAAGTTAACATGACTTCGGGAAAAATCAACATGCACTGCGCGACATTCATCGTGCACTAATGGGAAATCAACATGCACTGTTCCGATTTTATCCGGCATCATGTTTCACGAATGTACTACGTTCTTTTTTCTTCCTGGATTTCCGAAACTGCCTGCTCCGCTGCTTGCAGTGCACCTTCAAGATGGCCCCCGAATTGCTCGCTCGTTTCCGTACCGGCAAAAATCAGCTTCTTTTTCCACGCCCCGTCCGCCAGCAGCTTTCCATATGCCGGAAACTCCCGGAGTGGAATGCTGTCAGCCTTCACAGCCGTTTCCGCGTCGCTGGACCAATCCTTGTACAAGATGGAAGTCGCATTTTTGGCAGCCGGACCAAATAATCGGGCCAGCTGATCCGTGACCATTTCCAAGAGCTGCTCTTCTTCCAGTCCGCGCCGCGTTTCTGCCGGCATGCCGAAAAAGCCGAATAACGCGCCGGCTCCTTGGGAAGGAGAAGCATCGTGAATTTCCTGCAGAGGTCCGACCCAACTCGTCGCAAAGCCGGAAAGACCGGATTCTCTCCAAAAAGGACGCTCATAGACCGCAATGACTTTCGCCTGCCCGGCCATCCATGTCGGCGTTTCGGCGAGCTCCCTCATCAGATCTGCAGGGAGTGCAGGGGAGAATTCAATGTGCTTCGCGGCAATCCGCGGCGGCAATGCCAATATGACCTGGCTTGCCGGAATTTCTTTTCGCTCTCCGTCACCGAAACTTGCTTCAACTGTAATCGAGCCTGTTTCATTCATACGAATAGCTGTTGCGCGTGTTTCCAGCTCAACCGTACCTGGCGGAAGCGCAGACTCAATGGCTGTAATCAGCGACTGAACACCGCCCTTGATTCGCATAGATTTTTCAGCCGCGCCTTCCGGCAAGACATAGCGCGCCGGCGGACCGTGCTCGTTCCGCTCGGAAAGCATTGCGCCGGCCGCGTACTGGTCAAACGTCTCCAGCTTCAGGCTTTCAATTAATCGGGCAATGGTTTTCTCGTATTGAGGCCAGAACCAGGTCGGGCCCAAATCGAATTGGCCCAGCTCTTCTTTGCCGGCAGCCTGCGCGGTCAATACACGGCCGCCCACACGGTCTCTTGCCTCCAGCACTTTGCATGTAATGCCGCGCTCAATCAGCAGCGAGGCTGCATAAAGTCCACTCAGCCCAGCGCCGATAATAATAACAGGATTGTCCACGGTTCCCACTCCTTTCGCTTTCATGTTCCGCTTCCGTATGCGGAATTTCTATTTTGGGGAAATAAAAAAATCTAAATGCTTCGGATCATTTCCAACAATTCATATTTTACACCGCAGCTACCCAATAAACCCATTATTCAACTTCCCATGCTCTTTACTGTCCAGTCATCGAATCAGAAAAACATTCCAAACCAAAAGCACAGTCGGCTAAGAATCGCCGACTGTGCTTTTTACTTCCTATATATTCACTTCATATACCGGTGCTTTCTCAAGTTTCTTAAGTCAGCAATTTCCTGCAATAACTTTTCCCCGATATTCGTTTCCCGCACTTTTTTCCGTTCCAATTCTTCGTCAACCAGCCGTTTTACTGACAATACGTCGGTTTCATTGCTCAACACTTCTTTTTTCGAACTGAAGTGCTGGTGCGCGACGAGCTGCATGCCGAAGGAATTATAGAGCAAAGTGTAGCCCGCGATTCCAGTAGTGGATTGATAGGCTTTGGAAAAACCGCCGTCGATGACGATCATTTTGCCGTTCGCTTTAATCGGATTTTCACCGTCGATTTCTTTTACCGGTGTATGGCCGTTAATGATGCGTCCGTAATCGGGATTCAAATCGAATTCCGCAAGCATCTTGCGGCACATTCCCTCGTCTTCCCGCAAATGGTAATACGGATTTTTCCGTTCTTTATGCGTTTCTTTTTCTTTGATAAAGTAACGCTCGAACGTTGTCATTTCCCGTTTGCCGAAGAGCGAGGAATTTTCGCCTGTCCACAGGTACCACACCATATCAGTCGCAAAATCATCGGTTTCTTCCGGATGGGCGAAGGCATAGCGCAGGTAATGTTCGAAAAC
Source organism: Planococcus sp. APC 3906 (assembly GCF_030407685.1). Lineage (NCBI taxonomy): Bacteria > Bacillati > Bacillota > Bacilli > Caryophanales > Caryophanaceae > Planococcus > Planococcus sp. APC 3906. The sequence continues at coordinate 41,730 of NZ_JASDCW010000005.1, forward strand.
ATCGAGCAGCTCGCGGCCCGCGTAAGTTTTGCCTTCGATCTCCATTTCTTTCATGTCGCCGTTTTCTTCCAGCGGAATGCAGCCGTGGATCAGCAGATTGCCGTTATAGCGCGTATACAAGCTGCCTTTTTTCATGAGGAAATTCATATGGCGCGCCAGTTTTTCCGAATGCTGAATCGAAAATAGCAGCTTGTCCATCACTTGTGCTTCTTCTTCCAACAATTCTTCCGGCCGCTCCGGGTTGACCGTTGCAAAGCACGTGTTTTCCAGCTTGTACGTGGTGCCGTTGAGCGTGACTTCTTCATTCGCATAATCAACCTTCTCCAGCAGCAAGCGGTCTTCCATATCAAAGCATGCTCGGCGTTTGATGATCGGGCTTTCCAGTTTGAACTGGATGATGGAAATCGCTTGGTGGATCTTGGTAATCTGCAGCTGTTCCTGATCCGTCAATGGCTCATCGGAAATCCGCTTCGGACGAAAAACCGGATTGTCCTCGTAGTATTTCTCAGCCAGGTTCACAAGCGGCCGCAAGTTGATGCCATAGGCGTCTTCGATAATGTCCAGATTGTTGTAGCGCGCGCAGATCCGGACGATGTTCGCGAGGCACACTTTCGATCCGGCATAAGCACCAAGCCACAGGGCGTCGTGGTTCCCCCACTGGACGTCCACCGAATGGTAATCGATGAGCGTATCGACAATCTTATGCGGATCTGGGCCGCGGTCGTAAATATCGCCGACAACGTGAAGATGATCCACAACCAATCGCTGTGTCGTATACGCCAGGCCGATGATCAGCTTATCGGTTTGGTTCAGGGCGATGATTTGCTCGACCATTTTCTCGTAGTATTCCTTCTTGTTCGTGAACTCGTCCGTCTTGTACAGCAGCTCTTCAATGATGTAGGAGAATTGATTCGGCAGCGCTTTGCGCAATTTCGAACGGGTGTATTTCGAAGATGCATAAGCAACCAGTTTCAACAGGCGCTCGATGGTTTCGACGTACCATTCCCGCAATTTCGTTTTGCTGGTGAATTCGCTTTTGATCAATTGCAATTTCTCTTCCGGGTAATACACCAATGTCGCGAATTCGTTGAGCTCTTCTTCCGGCATTTCCCCTTCAAAGAGATCCCGGATTTTCACTTTCACATTGCCGGAACCGTTGCGCAGCACATGCTGGAACGCCTGATACTCGCCGTGCAAGTCACTGACAAAATGCTCCGTCCCTTTCGGCAAATCCAGTATCGCTTCCAGGTTAATGATTTCAGTCGCCACTTTTTCTTCGCAGTCGTATTTTTCCGCTAATAAATTCAAGTACTTTTCATCTAACATCAGAAATCCCCTTCCCCTTCGTATTTCCAATAAAGACAATCCCGTTCTTAAAGCATCAATCCGGTCACCCAAAGAATTTTTCTCTGTATCTTCAGTTTATAGGAGTTTGCTGAAACGCTCTAGTGCAAATTACGTGGCTGCGTGAACTGTTTTTGAAAATGATGGGAATTGCGTCCGAAAAGTGGAAACTGCAAGCAAAAAAACCAAAGGCAACTACTAGCAAGCAGCAGCCTTTGGTTTTATTTTCTTCATAAGATTCTTAACGCTCGGTGTTAGCAACCCCGTCTTCTGTGAACTCGCCTTCACTCGAAGAAACGACTTCTTCCTGCACAGCCGGCATTGTCGCCACCGGTGCTTGAGCAGCCGGCTGGTTGTTGCGGTTGACGTAGGACTTCAGCAAATCGCCGATGTCGATGCCGGTCATTTCCTTCAGCGGTTCCTGCATGTCGACCATCGTTTTCGTAACGCTCCGGCCGAACGACGGAATGCCTTGGCCATTGCCGGAATCAATGATTTTCACGGACTCGATGTTGCTCAGCGGCAATGCGACTTTCTCTGCAAAGACCGGCAGCATATCGATCAGTTTTTCAGTGATGATGACATCGCCATGCTCTTCCATCGCTTCTGCAAGCAATTTACGGGATTCAGCTTCCGCTTTACCGCGCTCACGGATGACTTCGGCCTCTGCCGCACCTTCTTCGCGCTTGATCTTCGCTTTCGCTTCGCCGTCGATGACCGCTCGGCGGGCATCCCCTTCAGCGGAACGCGTCGTTTCGTAAAACGTCGCATCGGCTTTTGTTTTACGCACTTTGCTTTCTTCTTCTTCGAGTTTAACGGCACGTTCCCGCGCCATGAACTGCATGTTCAATTCTTCTTCCTGGATTTCCATCGCGAGCTTGGCTTTTTCCAGTTCATACGATTGCTCGGATTTCGCACGCGCCCGCTCGGTTTCTTCCATGAAAGCAGCGTCTTTCAAGTCTTTCTCTTTTCTCGATTCCGCCGTGGAAATCTGGCGCTTGTATTCTTCCTCTTTCGCTTCTTGGTCAGTTTGCGCACGGTGAATCCGTGTCTCGCGCTCGGTGTTCGCCTCGGCGATTTCAGCGAGCTTGCGCACTTCCGCTATCCGCGGCCGTCCCAGATTCTCAAGATAGCCGTTGTTTTCATCGGCGTCGCGCAAATCGGTCAAGCCGAGTGAGGTGATCTTGAAGCCCATCAAGTCAAGCTGCTTCTGGGCGATATCCTGGACATCCGTATTGAATTTTTCGCGGTCGCTGTTGATGTCTTCAACAGTCATCTTCGACAAGATCGCACGCAAATTGGAACCGAGCACTTCGATGATTTCAGTCTCGATCTCTTCCTGCTTTTTGCCCAAAAACTGCTCGGCGTAATTGGCGATGCCGTTCAGCGTATCCGCCACTTTCACCATCGCTACGGCGTCCGCAACGATTGGCACACCGGCGTTCGTGTAGACGCGCGGAGTTGCAAGCTTCAGCTGGAAAGACGTCAAGCTGACAGGCGTCGAAGTCTGGAAGCGTCTCAGCAGATAGCCTCCGCCCCGGATGATTTTCATCGAGCGCCCTTCGTCGTCTGTGAAGATGTTCGTGTCTTTCGTCGGGTCTCCCAATTTTGGTCCCGTGATGATCAATGCTTCATTGGATTTGGCGGTGCGGTACCGGATTTTCATCCAGAAGAAATACCCCACGCCTGCAATCGCTGCAATGATCAGCAACGCGATAATGACTGAAATGATGCCTAATGATTCCATCGTGCTTCCACTCCCCTTTGATCGAATAGTTGCCGTTCCCCCAATACGCCACTCCTCGGTTCTTGCTATGTACTGCTTTGCGTGTGAGATTGTGGCCTATAGTATGTATACGGATGACTTGTCTAAATGTTTCAAAAAAGGGAATGTTTTTACAGAAATTGCAAACGGATTATAGGCGGCGAAGTCATGTGGCTTCCGGGGCGAGGTGCGGAACTTCTGGTTTGAGGTGCGTTTTTTTGATGCTGAGGTGCGAAACTTCCTTCGCGAGGTGCGTTTATTCGACCTGAGGTGCGAAACTTCGGGTGTCAGGTGCGTTCACGAATAAATCCTATTGAAATACTCCCCTCCGCGATTCAATCCAAAAGAAACGAGGTGATAGGCTGGCGCAATAGAAACTGTTTTGAAACGTTTCCCCTACTGTTCCGTATTACAGGAAAAGGGGGTTTATTCATGGCTGGAGATTTTTTAATGTTATTTCCGCTCTTATTTAATTTTATTTTTATTGGCGTCGGGGTTTATATCGTTTTCGCTTTTTTGAAACAAGGGAAAGAACGCAATGCTCTTTTGAAAGAAATTGCTGAAGAGCTGCGCAGGAAATAGTTTTAGAAAGGGGCTTGGTCCGACATGGGGTTGTTCCGATTTTTGTTTCTCAAAAAGAAGTATTTGGTCCACACTGCATTCGGCCAGGAAATGCGCGACCGGGCTGTCAGCCAATTCGATGCACAAGAAATTCCATACGACCTTGTGCAGAAGATGAATGACACAAGCTTCGGTGCTACCGGGCAAAGCAACATCCCTTTGGCAAGCAACTCTTCTGCCAGCAAAGTTCAATACGATTTCTATGTAAAAAAAGAAGACCGGCACCGCTGCCACTTCAATTAATTTGCCCACACAAAAACCGCAGTCACTCGACTGCGGTTTTTTTCTTTAACGCTTTTTCATGAATTCATGATATCCGCTCTTGAAAAACTCGTACCATTCATCAATTTCTGCTTGTGGCGCTGACTCGAGCGCTTCCATCATCTCTTTGCCGAACTCGAGAAATGCTGATCCGTTCGCCGTGACGATCTTGCCGTCGCGCACCGCTTGCTGCTCCGCGTAATCAGACTCGCCCGTATAGTTTTCCGCCGATGCCTCTTTCAGTTCCGCCAACTGGTTGCTCGTATGGCGAACATCGTTCAACACGCCGTTCATGCCAAGAAAAACGGACGCGTCGCAAATCGCGCCGACGACTTTATTGGCATCGAGCGCTTTTTGCACGAGTTCCATCACCGCTTTGCTTTCCTCTTTGCGCCACGAATTGCCGCCGATCAGCACGACGCCTGCAAAATCGTCGCCGATTTCGTCGAGCGCATAATCCGGCAGCGTACGGAAGCCGCCGATCGAACGCACCGGTTCTTTGCTGAGCGACACCGTCTTCACACAATAGCGCTGCTCGCCTTGTTCCGGCTTCTCGTTCAACGCCGCCGCAAGCGAAGCCGCTTCCCAATCCGCATACTCATCCAATACGACAAACAAAACTTCCTCCAACTTCATCCGAACATCCCCTTTTCACTAAATTCAATCTTCTTCTGGCTGAATCTTCTATTTACTTCGCATTATAGCATTTTGCTCCTATTGAAATAAGCTTCTAAGGGCGGAAAAGCTTATTTGCCTAAAAGAAGCGCGCCTTTTAGGCACGCGCTGACGAATACGCCCCATTGCGTGTGAAATACGCTCGATAAGGGTCGAAATACGCTCGGCAAGAGCTGAAATACGCCCCATTAGCGCCGAAATACGCTCGGGGACGCAATCTGAGCCGCAAAACTGCGAGTAAATTCTACTGCTCCTGCATCGCTTCGCTGCTTCGTCGCAAAGACTTGGCCTCGCATACTTCGGCCAATGTCTTCGCCACTGAAAATTGATATTCAATTTATATTCGTCCGCTATGATGATTTCGATAGCAATAGAGAAAAAGGAGTGTCACGCATGAACAAATTCTTAAACCCGATCACCGATTGGGTCTCCACGAAACGGGGCATGTGGATTACGATCATCGTCTGGTTCGTCTTGATGATCGGCCTCAGCATGGGCCCGACCTTAAACGATTATAAAGTGGCGAACTTCCAGTCGCTGCCGGATGACGCCCAGTCGATCATCGCGGATCAAAAACTGGAGGAATATTTCCCGAACGACCAAGGGACTCCGGGCATCCTCGTGTTCCATAACCCCGAAGGCGATGTGCAGTTAGAAGCTGTCCAGGAAATTCTGGCTGGTATCACGGCAGCTGAGCTTGATGGCGTCGAGTCGATTGTCGACATCAGCCAATTGCCGCCGCCTGCTTTGGAAGGCTTTTATTCGGAAGACGGCACAACGATGATTGTGCCGATGGCGCTCGAAGCAGGGCTCGGCAGTGCCGACTTCGCGGAAATCAACGACGAAGCGTCGGAAATCGGCCGCGATATCGCCGCTGATTTTGATGGAATGGAATTCTACATCACCGGCCCCGCAGGCATTGCGGGCGACACCGTGAAATTATTCGAGCAAGCGGATTTTGTGCTGTTGATCGCAACTGTGCTGATCATTTTGGTGCTGCTGATTGTTATTTATCGCTCGCCGCTCTTGGCGGTCATTCCACTGCTGGCAACAATTATCGTCTACCAGGTCGTCAACCAGACGCTCGCTTTCATGGGGGCTGGCGGATTGGAGCTGACGAGCCAGACGACATCGATTATGAGCATTCTGCTGTTCGCAGCGGTCATCGATTATTCGTTGTTCGTGTTCTCGCGCTTCCGCGAGGAATTGAACCATTACGAAAGCAAATTTGAAGCAATGAAATACGCCATGCGCGCTACCGGTGAACCGGTATTCTTCGCCGGCGGCACCGTGCTGGCCGCGATGCTCGTGCTGTTTTTTGCGGATTTCCGTGACTACTCGAATTTCGCGCCGATTTTCGGCACAGCTGTTTTCGTCATCATGATTGCGTCCATCACGCTGATTCCGGCGTTGTTCACCCTTTTTGGCCGCAAAGCGTTCTGGCCGAAAGTCCCGAAATATGGCGAGGCCAAAGAAATGAAGCACGGCATCTGGGGGCCGGTGGCGAAATTCGTCGTCAACAAGCCGTTGTTATCGGGTGGCCTTGTCGCCATTCTGCTGCTGGTTTCGGCCATCAACATCATCAACTTGGAATTTGAATTCGATACGGTGAAATCCTTCCCGGAAGATTTGCCTTCCCGCGTCGGCTATGAAATCGTCGAATCGAAATTCGACAAAGGCGAACTCGCCCCTTCCACCCTACTCGTCGAAAGCGATGAGCCAATTACAGAAGAAGCGGCTGCGGCTCTAAGTGAAGAGCTGACCGCATATGACGAAATAGCCTCTGCACGCTTGTCGGACCAAACTGAAAACGGCGAAGCGGTGACATACAGCATTGCGCTGTCGCTCAATCCGTATTCAGTGGAAGCACTCGATTTCATGGAAGACTTGCGCGCCGACAGCGGTTCGCTGCTCCAAGCTGCGGACATTGACGGTGAAGCGCATTTCGGCGGCATCACACCGAAGCTTGCCGATGAACGCGCCGTTAACAACAGCGACATTTACAAGATTGTGGCGCTTGAGACGTTATTGATCCTTGTGCTGCTGTTTGCACTGACGCGTTCGTGGAAAATGCCATTTTATATGATGGCGACGATTTTATTCTCCTATTTGTCAGCGCTTGGCCTAGGCATTTTCCTGGTCGATGTGTTGTTCGGCTTTGAGGCGATCAGCACCCGCGTACCGGTTTACGCGTTCATCTTCCTGGTCGCACTCGGCATCGATTACAACATCATTCTGGTGTCGCGCTTTATCGAAGAACGGAAAACGCGGCGGGTCAAGGACGCGCTCGAAATTGCCATCCGCAATACAGGCGGCGTGATTTCAAGCGCCGGCATCATCCTCGCTGCGACGTTTGCGGCGCTGACGACGATGCCGATCGCCGATTTGTTCATTTTCGGTTTCATGGTGTCGATCGGCATCCTGATCGATACGTTCCTGGTGCGCGGCTTGCTGCTGCCGGCGTTGATATTGTTTTTTGAAAAAGATCAGTAAACCCTGCATACTAAAGACAACGGGAAGCCGCATTTCAAGGCTTCCTTTTGATGGGGAGGAAACCGCATGAAAATTCTTGTCGTGGACGACGATCTGTATATCCAGCAATTGGTGGCGATCCATTTAGGAAATGAAGGCTATAAGGTGCTGCGGGCAAGCGACGCGGATGCTGCGCTGCTGCTGCTCGAAGAAGAAATGGTCGATCTCGCCATCGTCGACGTCATGATGCCCGGCATGGACGGCTTCGAGCTGACCCGGGTCCTGACGCGCGAGCTCGGCATCCCGGTCATTCTCTTGACGGCCAAAGACCAGCTTGAAGACAAGGAAAAAGGCTTCTTGTCGGGCACCGAGGATTACGTCATCAAGCCGTTCGAGCCGAAGGAATTATTGTTCCGCGTCAAAGTGGTGCTGCGGCGCTCCGAGCGTTCGGTCCAGGAGCACCTGCAAGCTGGCAATTTGTCGATCAACCGCCGGAACTTCGAAGTGGCGATCGGCGATGAAATCCTGATCTTGCCGCTGAAGGAATTCGAATTGCTGTCGCTTCTGGTGTCGCGCGCCAACCAGGCCACTCCGCGCAGCCTGCTCATGGATTATGTGTGGGGCGAAGAGCACGAAGGCAATGAAATGACGCTCAACACCCACATCAACCGCATCCGCGACCGGCTGAAACGCTACGGCGCCAACGTCGAAATCCATACGCTGCGCGGCATCGGCTATAAGCTCGAGGCCCCGAAATGAAGACCTTATACCGGCAATTCACCGTCGCAACGCTGTTTATTCTGTTCATCAGCATTCTGGTCGGCTTCACCATGGCGAATTTCTTTTATTTGACGGTGACGAAAAACGAAACCATCAAGCAGAACGTCGCCATCGCTGAAGAAATCGTTGGCACGCTCCAAATGGTGCCGTACTCGGAAGCAGGCTTCGACAGCTATTTGGAAGCTGTCGCAAAACTCGGCTACCAGATTGCGCTCGTCGACAGCTCCGGCAACAAGACCTTCTTCGGCGAACCATTCGATGACACGGCGTTTCCAGATGAAGCGAACCGCGTGCTGACGGACCGGTCCATCTACACCGGCTTGGATAATTTCACGGACCAGATTTTCATGATCGGCCATTTCACCAATGAATTGCACAACACGGTCGGCGTCCCCTTCGAACTCGGCGGCGAGCAATACGGTTTGTTCATCCGGCCGGACACGAAGCTCGTGGCAACCGATATCCATTCGGTGCTGATCGGCTTTGTCGCAGCGATTGCGCTCGTCATCATCATCGGCATGCTGTGGATGGCGCGCCAATTGACGCGGCCGATTGTCCAGCTGACCGAAGCGACGAAGCATATCGCGCGCGAGAACTACAGCTATCCTTTGGACATCCGGCGCAACGACGAAATCGGCCAGCTGTCGGAAAGCTTCAACTTGATGCAGAACCAGCTCAAGCACAATGACCTGGCACGCAAATCGTTCATCAGCAACGTATCGCACGATTTCCAGTCGCCGCTCATGAACATCCAAGGCTACGCTGATCTCTTGAAATCACCCGATTTGCCGGACTCCGATCGCCTGTCCTATACATCGATCATCGACCAGGAAGCGAAGCGGCTGTCGAGTCTGACGCGGCAATTATTGCTGCTGACATCGCTCGACCAAGGCGCGTATCCCATGAAAACGAAGAAATTCAGTCTCGATGAGCAATTGAAGAGCGCCGTCCAGAAATACCGATGGCGCCTTGAGGAACAAGACATCAACCTATCTTACCACCTCGCTCCCACCCTTTTCCGCGGCGATCCCGAATTGCTGGAAAACGTCTGGGATAATTTATTGACCAATGCCATTAAATACAATAAACCCGGGGGCAGCATCGAGATTTCGTTGCGTTCGGACGAGTCCGGCGCCGTGGTGTCGTTCAAAGACACAGGCGCCGGCATTGCACAAGACGCCCTGCCGCAGCTATTCGACCGCTTTTACCGGGGAGATGCTGCACGCAAAAAAGACGGCACCGGGCTCGGCTTATCGATTGTCCAGCAAATCGCCGAGCTGCACCACGGCACGATCGAAGCCGAAAGCACACTCGGCGAAGGCAGCGTATTCACGCTACGTTTGCCGCAGACACCTTTAAAAAGATAATTGGAGGATTTAAATTATGGAAAAAGTTTGGAGTTTACGTTTGATCCAGTTCTCAGCCATCTTCGGCTTTCTGGGCACTTATCTTGGATCGCACATGGCGGGGCAGATGGATTATGCCTTGCGCCCGATCCATGCGCATATTCTACTGGTCGGCTGGCTTTCGGTTTTCGCCTGGGGCATTTTCTACCGCGTCTACACGATCAAATACAAAAAGCTCGTCGCCTTCCACAGCATCCTCGCGATGGTCGGCGCAGTCGGCCTGACCGCCGGCATGTGGATGTACAATTTGAACCCGTTCAATCTGAGCGATACGCTCGTCCTCGTGCTGTTCATCGTCGGCGGTACGCTATTGCTGCTGGCGTTCCTGCTGTTCGCAGTGATCACGTTCCTGACGGAAAAAGAATAGCTTTACAGCAAACCCGCTCTCGGCATTTTGTGCCGAGAGCGGGTTTTTGTTTTGGCATTCTGAGGTTTTCGGGCGTGCGATTAAGCGTGCGGCTGGAATACGCCCCATTGCGTTGGAAATACGCTCTGATAGGGATGAAATACGCTCTGCAACGGAGGAAATACGCCCCATTAACGGAGAAATACGCTTCTACCGCGGTTAAAAACCTATTTGCACAAAAGAAGCGCGCCCTGCAGGCGCGCGATTAAAATCTCTAGCTATCCCTTAAGAGTTTTCTTCTTTTCTTATGAAGTTTGCCGAATACGCCCCATAGCAAGTTGAATACGCTCTGATAGAGAAGAAATACGCTCTGCAACGGCGGAAATACGCCCCATTAGCGGTGAAATACGCTTCCAGCGCGGTTGAAAACCTATTTGCACAAAAGAAGCGCGCCTTATAGGCGCGCGATTAAAATCTCCAGCTAACACTTCAGCGTTTTCTTCTTTTCTTATGATCTTTGCCGAATACGCCCCATTGTATTGAAAATACGCTCTGATAGAGAAGAAATACGCTCCGCAACGGCGGAAATACGCCCCATTAGCGGAGAAATACGCTTCCAACGCGTTTGAAAACCTATTTGCACAAAAGAAGCGCGCCCTCCAGGCGCGCGCTTTAAACGGACATCACTTGTTGAAGATCTCTTCCACTTTCTGTGCTACAGCATCTTCATTTTCAACATCTTCAATCAGCAACGCGAGGACATATGGCGGTTCTTCTGTCGGGTAGCCGATGAAGAGGCCGTTTTCGTTGCCTTGCGCTTTGATGAGGCTGAGCGATCCGGTGAAGCCGTCGAGCGATTCGCGCATTGCGGCTTGAAGCGGCTCGATGTTCGCTTCGCTGATGACGCTATCTATCCAGACTTTAGGCGTTTCGCCTGCAAGGAGTGTCGGCTCATAGACAGCACCGCCATTTTGGAACGCTGTATACAAAGCTGCGAGATGCAGGATGTTTGCCTGCACCTGGCCTGCAGAACCTGGCGCGCCGTTTAGGGACAGCGTCGACGGTGTCAGTTCGATGGTGAACGGCATCGCTTCGCCGAAACCGAAATCCGTTAAACGTTTGGCGAATGCTTCGCTCCCTTGCGCCTGCAATTGCGAGTCGTATAGATTATTCGCGGTGGCGCGCAAGGTTTTATTCGTCGCATCAGGCTCTACGGTGCCCGCTTCTAATCCAGCTGCCGTGAGGAGCGGATTCAATGCAGCGCCAGGCGTATAGGCCGCGGCGAAACGGTTGAAGAACACGAGGCGCGGATCGTTCGCGAGCTCCCGGTAGCGGCTCTGGGCGATATTCGGAATGAACAGGTTCGGATCGAAGCCCGGCGAGCTGACGAGTGCTAGTACTTCGCCGGTTTTCGGATCAATCGCTGCGGCTGCGCCCGACTTTCCATCCATCGCGTTATAAATGCGGTTTTGCAGAACGGCATCGAGGCTCAGCTTCAAGGCTTCGCCTTGCGCCGCTTCCCGTTCCGACGCTGTGACGGTTTCGCCGCCGTTCGCTTTTTTGATCAGGATACGGCCGGCGGTGACGCCGCGCAATTCGTCTTCGAAGCTTTCCTCCAAGCCGCGGCGGCCGATGACGTCATCGGTTTCGTAGCCCGTGCCTTTGCGCTCGGCCAATTGCTCCGCCGTAATCGGTCCGACAAAGCCGGAGATGTGCGACAGCGGCTCGCCATATGGATAGCTGCGCAAGGTCAGTTTATTGCGCACCGTGCCAGGGATGGCGAACAGCTGGTCCAGCACAGCCTGGTCTTCGCGGATAATGGCAAGCGGCACATAGAAATTCGGCTGCACCCAGCTTTTTCCGAGCTTGTCGTTGATTTCAGCCGGCGTGATGTCGAGCAATGCGGCAACGTCGGCGATGCGTTGCTCATCGAATTTCTCCGGGATGACGCCCACTTCATAGCCGACCGCGTTGACGGCGATGCCTTTGCCGTTGCGGTCGACAATATCAGCCCGCGGCGCCAATTCTTTCACTGCCGAAACCGTATCGCCCCGCTCGAGCCCCGGCAAAATGAATGACGGGTCCCATTCGATGAACCAATCGCTGTTTTCATACAGCAAGCTCATCGTTTTCGTGAACTCGACCGGACCGCCTGCGCTGTCCATCGCCAATTGCAGCTTGAAATCAGCCGGCAGCTCCCGGCTCCATTCGGCGTCTGCCGCAGGCTCGCTAACATTCACAGCAAGATTCTGGATGGCCAGCTCGCTATGGAGCTCTTGCTGCCAATCGACAAAAAGCTCTTTGCCGAACGCCGCTTTCGTGCCTTCATTCAAATACGCATCGTACATCCGCGCGAAATCTTTTTGCTGCCACAGCTCGATGAATTCGGTGAGCCGCGTTTCTGCAGCAATCTGCTCTTCTGACACCTGCACCGTTTCTTCTTCCGGCTCCGCTTCTGGCGCGGGCTGCGGCTCGTCTTGGCAGGCGGACAGGATTAGGACGAATAAAAGTAAAATGATGGCTCTCATCTTTTTTTCCATTCCGTCACCCCTTTTCTTCTTAGTTTATCAGTTTTCTGAATAGTTTGAACTCATAATTTAGGTTATCATGTAGGAAAGATCCAATACGCTCTAGTCTAAAACGAAAGGCGGTGCTGAGGATGTTCGAGGAAATGAAATCACGGCATTTATTCGGCTGGATGTTTGGCGCATCGATCGTGTCGATTTTCATCCTGCTGCAGGTCACACAAAATCCGCTCATCATCGACGTCGCGCTCCAGCTTGTGTTTTACGTCGTCGTGCCGGCGTGGTTTTTCAGCTACCACTTCAAAAAGCGCGGCGTGAAACTGCGCCAAGTCGTGTTCTTCCGCGGCACCGTACGCTGGCTGCTTCCTGTTTTCGGGCTTACCGTTTTGTCGTTGGCGTTTTCCATCGGCATGATTTGGCTGCTTTTGCGGGCGCTCATGCCGATTGCCCCCGCCGCTGTCGATTTCGTGCTCTCTCCGCAGCCCCTCCCGGACGAATTATGGTATTTGATCACGACCGGCTTTATCGTCGCCGTTATCGGACCGATTGCGGAAGAGTTCGTATTCCGCGGGCTCATCCTGAACCGGCTGATTTCAAAATTCGGCTTCTGGAACGGGCTCGGCTTGTCGAGTGCCATTTTCGGAGTGTTCCACATCGACTTTTTCGGTGCATTCCTGTTCGCGGTCATCGCCTCGCTCTTGTATTTGAAGACCGGCAATTTGCTCATTCCCATTATGCTCCACATCGTCAACAACACCGTTGCCGTCTACCAAAGTTTCGTCAATCCGTCTTTCCCGCAATGGCTGATGGTGACCAGCATCAACGACCTCTACACGAAAAGTATGCCGAACCTCATCGTGCTGCTCGCTAGCCTGGCGCTGCTGCTGTTTATCATCTCCCGGATGGCCAAAGGCTTGGAAGGCAAGTTAAAAGAAGACCGGATCTTTTCGGAATAAATACTCAGGGAGGTGCAAAGTATGGACATCCACTTTCTACCGACAACGCTGCGCGGCCGCATCGGCACGATGCTTGCGGCTCTGGCACTGCTGGAATTCATTGCACTTTATTTCTTTGCTGAATTGTACAATGTGATCACCACGGAGCTGCTCATCACCTTATTCGGCCTGATCGGCATGGCCGCAGCCATCACGGGGGCGATCATGGCCCTGCTTGCTATACGCAAAGACCGGGAGCGGTCCATACTTACGTATGTGACCATCGCTTTCGGCATCGTCGTAGCGGGTTTTCTTCTTGGCAACCTTCTCGGCATTCCAGGTATTTGAGGCGATAATAAACTTTTCATAAAATCCTAAGATGTTGGCATTTCGCACCGGCGAAATGTGTCCTTTCATTTCATTAAAAGGAGCCGTTCGCTGAGGCGAACGGCTCCTTTTATGCACTTGAACTTGGGTTGTGGAAAGATGCTTCTCAGCTAGTGCCGGTTAAATTCGAAACAGTTCATGTTAACGTCACGCTAGGTCATGTTGAATTCCCCGCACTTCATGTTAACGGCTGGCTAAGTCATGTTAACTTCGATTTAGTTCATGTTGACGGATGAATCTGTTGCCTCAAACCAAAGATGGAGGCATTTCATTAAAAAGAGCCGTTCGCATCAGCGAACGGCTTTTCCATTGTATGCTCTTGAACTTCCGCTCAGCTCGCTGCAGTTTTCGCGAATTGGCTGTTGTAAAGGTCGGCGTAGAAGCCGTTGCGGTCGAGCAGCTCGCTGTGCGTGCCTTGTTCGATGACGCGGCCTTTGTCCATGACGAGGATCAAGTCGGCTTCGCGGATCGTCGACAGCCTGTGAGCGATGACAAAACTGGTGCGGCCTTTCATCAATAAATTCATCGCTTTCTGGATGAGGATTTCGGTCCGCGTGTCGACGCTCGACGTCGCTTCATCGAGAATCATGATCGGCGGGTCAGAAAGGATGGCGCGTGCAATCGTCAACAGCTGCTTTTGGCCTTGCGAGATGTTCGACGCTTCTTCGTTCAATACCGTGTCATAGCCGTCGGGCAGCGTGCGAATGAAATGGTCGGCGTGCGCCGCTGTTGCCGCTGCGACGATTTCTTCTTCGGTCGCACCCGTTTTGCCATAGGCAATATTGTCCTTGATCGTGCCGTTGAACAGCCATGTATCCTGCAGCACCATACCGAAATTGCGGCGCAGTTCGCCGCGCGGCAAGTCCCGGGTGTCGATGCCATCGATCGTGATGCGGCCGGCGTCCAATTCGTAAAAGCGCATCAAGAGATTGATGAGCGTCGTTTTGCCTGCGCCGGTCGGGCCGACGATGGCGACTGTCTGCCCGGGCCGGACTTGGATGTTCATGTTTTCGATCAACGGATTGCCGCCGTAGCCAAAGTCAACATGCTCGAACGCGACTGCTCCGTTCGCACGTACTAATGACTCATCTTTCGCTTCCTGGCTTTGTTCCCGTTCATCGAGCAACTCGAAGACGCGCTCTGCTGCAGCGACGGTCGACTGGATAATGTTCGCGATGTTCGCCGTCTGCGTCACTGGCTGCGTGAATTGCCGTGAATACGTGATGAACGCCTGGATGTCGCCGATCGAGATGCGCCCTTGCGTCACCAGGATGCCGCCCGCGACGCTGATCAGCACATAGCTGAAGTTACCGATAAATTGCATGAGCGGCATGATGATGCCGGACATAAACTGGGCTTTGCGCCCGGCTTCGTATAATTGCTCATTTGTTTCATTGAATTTATGGATCGCTTTCTTTTCGTGTCCGAACGCTTTGACGACCGGGTGGCCGGTGTACATTTCTTCGATGTGGCCGTTCAATTCACCAAGCGTGCGCTGCTGGTCGGCGAATTGGGTCTGTGAACGCTTGAGAATCGGCCGGATGACGAACACCGACAGCAAAAGGCTGGAAATCGCAATTGCCGTCAATATCGGGCTGATGACCAGCATCATCGCCGTGATGCCGATGATTGTCACGAACGACGTGATGAACAGCGTCAAACTTTGCTGCAGTGTTGTGCCGATCGTGTCGATGTCGTTTGTTACGCGGCTCAGCGTTTCGCCTTTTGCCGTTTGGTCGTAATAATTGAGCGGCAGCCGTTCGAGCTTGGCGCTGACGTCTTCGCGCAAATCGTAGACCGTGTCCTGCGCCACCGTTGACATCAGGTATTGCTGCAAGTACATGAACGCACTGCTGAAAACGTACAGCCCTGCCAATAACAATAAAAGCTGGCCAATCGCATCGAAGTCAATCGAGGCGCCCGGCACACCGCGGATTTCACCGTATGCGCCTTCGAATAATTCCGTAATTGCCATCCCCATGATCATCGGTCCGATGATTGTGAAGACCGTGCTGAGGATTGCCGCCACGAAGACCACTGTCAGTCGTGCGCGCCGCGGCTTCAAATATGCCAGCAGCCGCTTGAGTGTCGCTTTGAAATTCTTCGGCTTTTCGCCTGCCATCATCATGTTCGCACCGGGAGGCCCGAAGCCTGGCCCGCCGCGCTGAGGTCGTTTCTTGATGTCGCTCATGCGATTTCCTCCTCTGACAGCTGGGATTCGGCGATTTCCCTATAGACTTTATTCGTCCGCAAAAGTTCGTCGTGGGTTCCCATGCCGGCGATCCGGCCTTTTTCAAGGACGATGATGCGGTCGGCGTCCATCAGCGAACTGACGCGCTGGCCGATGAGCAGCACGGTCGCCTCTGCGGTTTCTTTATCGAGCGCTGCGCGCAATTTCGAATCGGTCTTGAAATCGAGCGCCGAAAAGCTGTCGTCGAAAATATACAGGTCGGGCTTGCGGATCAGCGCCCGCGCAATCGCGAGGCGCTGCTTCTGGCCGCCCGACAGATTCGAACCACCTTGCTCGACATACGTATCGTAGCCATCTTCCATCGAGCGGATAAAGTCGTCCGCCTGCGCGATTTTCGCGGCGTGCTCGATTTCGTATGGTTTCGCATCTTGCTTGCCGAAGCGGATATTTTCAGCTACCGTACCGGAAAATAGGATCGATTTCTGTGGCACAAAGCCGATTTTCGAGCGGATTTCATCTTGTGACGCATCGCGGATGTCGACGCCGTTGACACGAATCGACCCCGCTGACACTTCGTAGAAGCGCGGAATCAAATTGATGAGTGTCGATTTTCCGGAACCGGTCCCGCCGATAATCGCCGTCGTTTCGCCGGCTTTCGCGCGGAACGTGA
The DNA here is from genome assembly GCF_030407685.1 of Planococcus sp. APC 3906. Taxonomy (NCBI): domain Bacteria; kingdom Bacillati; phylum Bacillota; class Bacilli; order Caryophanales; family Caryophanaceae; genus Planococcus; species Planococcus sp. APC 3906. Next base: position 58,108 of record NZ_JASDCW010000005.1, read on the forward strand.
TGTCCGACAGCACCGGCTCTTCCGCTCCCGGATAGCTGAACGTGACGTGGTCGAATTCGAGCGTGCCGCGTTCGCGGTCGGCTGTTTGAGTGCCAAGGTCCTGGAACGCCGGACGCATCGCCAGCACTTCGTTGATGCGGTTCGCTGACACGGCCGCGCGCGGCACCATGATGAACATCATCGACGCCATGACGAGCGCGAACATGATGAGCATGACGTATTGGATAAACGCCATCAAATCACCGATTTGCATCGCGCCATTATTGATGCGGATGCCCCCGAACCAGATGATCGCGACAACGGTCAAGTTCATGACCAGCATCATCACCGGCATCAGGAACGCCATGATTTTATTGACACGGATCGACACGTCCGTCAGTTCGCGGTTCGCCTTCTCGAGCCGGACCTGCTCCTGCGGCTCGCGCGTGAACGCACGGATGACGCGGATGCCCGTCAAGTTTTCGCGCAGCACCAAATTCAGCCGGTCGAGCCGCTTCTGCACTTCCGTGAACAGCGGAATCCCTTTTTTCAGGATGAATAAAATCGACACCACCAACACCGGCATCGCGCCGATGATGACGAGCGACAACCGGGCGTCTTTCGAAATTGCCATTATGAGCCCGCCGACCAGCATGATCGGCGCACTGACGACCATGCGCAGCATCACCAGGACCACTTGCTGCACCTGGGTGATGTCGTTCGTTGTCCGCGTAATGAGTGACGCGGTCCCCACTTCATCAAATTCCTGCAGCGAAAACTGCTCGACATGCGTGAACACTTGGCGCCGCACATCGCGCCCCATGCCCATTGCGGCTTTCGACGAGAAATAACTCGCCGCTACAGATGCCGCTGCGCCGAACGCCGACACCGCCAGCATCCAGCCGCCGATCTGCCAGATATACGGCACATCGCCCACGACGACGCCATTATCGATAATGTCCGCCATCAGCGTCGGCAAAAACAGATCCGCCATCGCCTGGATGAATACCAGCAAAAACACCATTCCCACAAGCCATTTATAGACTTTTAAATTCCTCAGGATTTTCAGCATACGCGCCGCCCCCTTCATTTCTCCATTGCTGCAGCTCTAAAGCTCCATAAGGGTTTGCTTTTAAGCTACTGCTTTTCACAGAAGCTGTCAAAATACAGGCACGCTTTTGCGCAATAAAATCCGTGATTATTTTACTTTGCCATGTGCCGGGTTGGAATGCGTTCTTTTATATAGAAAGAGCTGCTTTTCCAATTCTTCAGTTTGAGCTTGGCTAGCGGCTCACAAACTGTGATTTCGGCTAGTGCCTGTTAACTTCTGAAGAAGCCATGTTAAACTCCCAGCAGCGCCTGTTGAATCTTGGATAATACATGTTAAATAGCCGACTCTTCATGTTAACGCGAAAATAACTCATGTTAACGCGAACCGCGCGAATGTTTCGTTTCAATGGATAGGCGGTTGGAGATTTTATTGGTAAACTAATGGATATACTTAGAAAAAGAAAACCGGGGTGAATGGGATGAAGTTTCACGTTTTGGGGGACAATACGAAATTGGAGATCGATGTGCTGCAACGGAATTATCCGGACAGCACGGATTTTTGGGATGCCAACTGGATCGCTTCGGTAATCCATCTGGAAATTCCCGGCTATATGGTGCATTTCGAAGCGGACTTGCGGACGGATGAGCTGCGGGATTTTGTCGATGAGCTGCGCTCGATGAACGAAAATCTTGGCGGCACCGCCATCTTGAAAAATCTGGACAGTTATATTTACCTCGAAGGCGCGATGGATTTGCGCGGCAAGATTTCCTGGAACATCGAAACGTGCTACCCGGCAGGCATCGGCGCTGAACTGACATGTGATTTCGAGTCGGACCAGACCTATTTGCGGATTCTGATCGATGAACTTGACCGGGTGCTGGAGGCGTTTCCGGTGCTCGGGAAAAATCCAGAATAACAGCGCGCGCTGGATAGGAGCGGATGGTCCATGAGAAGGTCTACATTCATCAGCTTTATCACTTTATTGGTGTTGCTGAGCATCTATTTCCTGGCCATCGACCCGCTGCTTGCGGACAATCGGTGGGCAGCGTTTCTCATCTACTTGCTGATGTTTTTGGGCTTGAGCCTGCTGACGAAAAAACTGCACGGCTTCGCCAAATTGGACAAGCGCTTTGATGCACAAACGAGCGTCTGGCTGGTGGTCGGCGCCCTGCTGTTCTTCACCGTGTTCATATCCGCCTGGCAATAAACCCACAAAAAAAGCACAATCGGCTCAAAACCGATTGTGCTTTTGCTGTTATTTGAATACTTCCGCGGCCATCCCGGCGACGTAATCACTGCCGCCGTTGTCTTCCACGTTTTCGATCATCATCGCCAATACGAAATCCGGATTCGCGGAATCGTATGTGACGAAAAAGCCGTTTTCTTTGCCGCGTTCTTCGCCGGCTGCTTTCAATTCAGCGGTTCCTGTTTTCCCTGCAAGCGGTGCTGCGTCGATGTTCGCTGACTGCGCGTAGCCATCAACGACAACATTGCGCATGCCTTCACGGAGCGTCGCTGCAGTTTCAGCGCTGACCAAGTCCTCTTTCCAGACTTGCCCGTCTTCCTCTTCCAGCAGCAAAGTCGGTTTGTACATGGTGCCGTCCGTGACGAACGGCGTGTACATCGACGCCAAGTGGACAATGTTCGTGAGCATCTGCCCTTGGCCGAATGACGTATCCGCCAGTTGGCCCGCCGAAGCGATCGTGCCTTCATTGGAAATCTGTGACGCTGCCAGGCCGATCGGGAATTCGATTGTTTCACCGAAGCCGTAATCGTTCAGTCCGGCGATGAAGGTGTCAGCGCCCATGTTCAATGCCTGCTGGGCGAAATAAATATTGTCCGAATAGACGAGTGCAATATTCAAGTCGACCGGGTTCGGTGCTTCCGGATGCAGGCGCGATACTTTATAATCGCCCCATGACGCATCTTTCTGCCACGTTTCACCGTTGATTGTGATGCCTTCTGCCGGCTTGAGCGTCCCCGCTTCCATGCCGATGGCTGCCGTCACCGGCTTCAATGTCGACCCCGGTGCGTATGCTGCTTTGAAACGGTTGAACAGCGGGTTGGCCGGGTCTTCTTCCAGCGCTTTATACTGCTCGCCGCTCAGCCCTAGCATAAAGCGGTTCGGATCAAAGCCAGGCGAAGACACCAATGCCAAGGTCTCTCCCGTTTCCGGCTCGACCGCGGCGCTTGTCCCCGGCTCGCCTTTCATGGCGTCATAAGCTGTTTTCTGCAATTCGGCGTCGATCGTCAACTGCACCGTTTCGCCGTCTTCCACCGGCTGTTCAGCGACATCGATCGGTTCGCTGCCTTCAGCCGGCTTTTCAATCCAGATCTTCAAGCCGTCTTTGCCGCGGAGCCGGTCTTCAAGCGCTTGTTCAAGCCCCTGACGGCCGATCATGTCGCCTGCTGCATAGCCGTCCGCTTTGCGTTCTTCCAATTGTTCCGCGGTGATGCTGCCGATATAGCCCGTCACATGCGACAATGATTCGCCGTACGGGTATTCGCGCATCGACGTTTTTTGCGCGCCGACGCCCGGGATTTTCACTGCTGCGTCGATCACTTTGTCATCTGTGCGCGCCACTTTCGCGATCGGCACGAACATTTCAGGCTGCACCCAGTTCTGGTTCAAATCGTTGTCGATCGCCTCGACTGTCGTGTTGAGCAGTTTAGCAAGCTCCTCTTTTTTCGCATCATCCGTGAATTTTTCCGGCACGATGCCGATGTTGAAACCGCCGCCGTTAATGGCGACCGGCACGTTGTTGCGGTCCATTATTTCGCCGCGCGCCGCTTTGATGCGGTCGATGCGGATTTTGTCTTCGGCTTCCAGCTGCGGGAAAATGAACGACGGATTCCATTCAACGAACCAGCCTTCTTCCTCTCCTTGCTCTTCGAAAAGCAGCGTCATCTGCTGTTCAAATTCGACGGGTCCCGCGATTGTGTCCATCTTCACCTGCACCGGAAAATCGGCCGGCTCTTCTTCATTCCATTCCGTGTCTTCGGGTGGCTGTGTATACGAAACTTCCAGGTTCTCGATGCCGAGATCGTCCTGGATTTTCTGCTGGCGCTCAATAAATTGGGCTGGCTCGTAAGCGCCCTTCGTGCCTTCGTTCAAATACTCATCATACATCTCAGTGAATTCGCTTTTATTCCAATGGCTTATGTATTCGGCTAACCTGTCTTCCGGCGTCGCTTGTTTGTTGCAGCCGGCGAGCACGAGCAAAAATACAGCCGCCATAACTGCAATGATCATTTTTTTCATGTAACTGCCCCCTGTCCATTCCTTTATTTTACAATAAATCCGAAGAAAAGTTAAACGGGGGCTCTTCGCTCCGTCCGCAAAAGCACAAATAAAAAAAGCCGGAGAAAAGTCTGCGCTTTTCTCCGGCCCCTTATTTATTTAGCGGTGTATGAATTTTTAGGAATTTTGTAGACCCGCGCTTCATATGGAAGCAATTGCGAAGGGTCAACGTTCTGGTAATTTGCCAACAGTAGCGTCGAGCCCTCAGGCGGAGCACCGCATAGGCAAGCGTGCTGGGCAAGGTTTGCCACAATGAGCACTTTTTCGTCGCCATCTTCGCGCGTGTAAGCAAATACGGCGTCGTGGCCCATCTCGACAAGCTTATACTCGCCGTATACGAAGACGTCCATATTCTTGCGCAGCCAAATCATCTGTTTATAGAATGACAGCACCGAATGCGGATCGTTTTCCTGTGCTTCAACGTTCAGCCATTGGTAATTCGGATTCAGTCCAAGCCACGGCGTACCTGTCGAGAACCCGGCGTGGAGGCCGTTGTTCCATTGCATCGGCGTCCGCGAGTGGTCGCGGCTGGTCGCCCGCAGCAATGTCATGATGGCTTCATGCTCCATGCCGGTTTCTTTTTTGTGGAAATACAGATTATGCGTGTGGACATCGTCGAAATGCTCCAGCTCTTCAAACGGTGCGTTCGACATCCCGATTTCCTGGCCCTGGTAGATGAACGGCGTGCCTTGCATGAAAAAATACATGCAGCCCAATGCCGTCGCGCTTTCACGCCAGTACAAATGGTCATTCCCCCAAGTCGAAACGACGCGCGGCTTGTCATGATTTTCGATGAATAAGGCATTCCAGCCGACACCGTTCACTTTTTCCTGCCATTTGCTGAGCACTTGCTTCAGTTCCGGCACGTTGACGCCATTGCGCACTTCGACGTTCCACAACCCGATGTCTTCGAATTGGAAAATCATGTTGAACTTGCCGTTCTCGGTGCTGACCCAGTCGTGGATTTCATCCGCCGATACGCCGTTCGCTTCGCCGACGGTCATGATGTCGTGCTTGCCGAAGGTTTCATCGTAGAGCTCCTGCAGTAACGGCTGGATGCCGTCGACATTCATCATTTTCTCCCAAGAAGGCACAAACAGATGGCCATCCGCATCTTCAACATTCGTGTAGTCTTTTTTGATGTGGCTGATGGCGTCGACGCGGAATCCATCGATTCCCCGCTCAATCCACCAATTGACCATTTTATAAAGTTCTTTGCGGACCTCCGGGTTTTCCCAGTTTAGGTCCGGCTGCTTTTTCGAGAAGATGTGCAAATAATACTGCCCCGTCTTTTCATCGTATTCCCAAGCCGGTCCGCCGAATATGCTTTCCCAGTTCAACGGTTCGTCGCGCCAGACATACCAGTCGCGCTTCGGATTGTCGCGGGATGAACGCGATTCCAAAAACCACGGATGCTCATCGCTCGTATGGTTGATCACCAAGTCGATGATCAGCTTCATATCGCGCGCGTGCACTTCTTCCATCAAAAGGTCGAAATCATCCATCGTGCCGAAGTCTTCCAAAATTGCCTGGTAGTCGCTGATGTCGTAGCCGTTGTCGTCGTTCGGTGATTCGTACATCGGACAAACCCAAATCACGTCGATGCCAAGGTCTTTCAAATAATCCAGTTTGCTCGTGATGCCGTTGATATCGCCAAGGCCATTGCCGTCAGAATCCATGAAACTGCGCGGATAGACTTGGTAGACGACCGCTTCTTTCCACCATTTTTTATCCATATCCGATCCCTCTCAAAGACGACGGCAAGATCCCCTTTCAATCAATCGCGAAGGAACTACGACTTGTTTCGGAGGCACCGATTCGTCCGTTATTTTCTCTAATACCAATTCCGCCGCGTGCAGCCCCAGATCGTAAATCGAAATGTCCACTGTGCTGAGCGGCGGCTTCAAATGCCTTGAAATGGCGTGGTTGTTAAAACCGATGATGGAGACGTCTTCAGGTACGCTGATTTCCAAATCCTCGAGATAGCCGATCACTTCATACGCCACCATATCATCGTGCGTGACAATCGCCGTCGGCGGAATTTCAAGTTTCATCAGGCGGCGGATTGCTTCGCGTTCATTGCCGTGCATGAATTCCTGGTTGACCGTATAGGTTGCGTCAAACGGGATGCCATGTTCGCCAAGCGCCAGCTTATAGCCTTCCAGCCGGTCCAGCGACACGACGAAATCCGTTGCACCGCCGACAAATGCGATATGCCGGTGGCCGAGGCCGATCAGGTATTCGACCGCCTCTTTGGCGTTATTGATGTTGTCGTTGTCGACATAGGAGACGTCGCATGGATCTTTGAACGGCCGACCGACGACGGAGAACGGTATGCCGCTTTGGCACAGATACTCCATGACGGGATCACCGATTTTCGAGTACAGCAGGATGATGCCGTCGACCCGTTTGCCTTGTGCCATTTCGACGACTTCGCGGTAAATCTCTTCCTGCGTGGCGCCAGTCGATAAATACAAGCCATACTGGCTGCCATGCGCCCGCGTCGAGATGCCGCGCAGGACTTCCGGGAAGAAGGGATTTTGAAATGCCAATGTAGCCGAGTTTTCCATGATGATGCCAAGTGTCTGGCTTTTTTTTGCCACCAGGTTGCGGGCCTGGAAATTCGGGTAATAACCCATGACTTCCATCACTTCCCGCACCTTCTCTTTTGTCTTGCCTGTGATCCGCGGATTGTCGGCGATGACCCGGGACACGGTGGCCGGCGACACGCCAGCCCGTTTTGCAACGTCTTTGATCGTGACTGCCATTTTACCGTCCCCCTTATTTTACTGCCCCATCCGATACTCCTTTGATGATTTCACGCTGTGCAAAGAAGTAGAAGATGATGACCGGAACGATAGCAAGCGTCAATCCTGCAAGCGCCAAATGCCATTGCTTCGTGTATTCTCCGAAGAAGAAGAACATCTTCAGCGGAATCGTTTCGCTTCCCGGTGTGTTGATGACGAGTGACGGCAGAAGGTAATCGTTCCAGATCCAGATGATGTTGAGGATTGCCACCGTAACGGTAATCGGCTTCAGGATCGGGAAGATGATGTGCCAGAATACTTGCCAGCGGTTCGCTCCATCGATTGTCGCCGCTTCATCAAGTGAACGCGGGATATTGTTCAGCGCTCCGTGGTACAGGAAAATGGAAAGGCTTGCGCCGAATCCGAGGTACATGAAGATCAATCCGCCGCGGTTCAGCATTTCGAATTTGCCGAATACTGTCACGAGCGGGATCATCACAGACTGGAACGGGATCAGCATTGCCGCTACGAATGTGAAAAACAGCACAGTGCTGAGCCTGCTTTTGGCGCGCGATAATGCATAAGCCGCCATGGCCGAGAAGACGATGATCAAAACCACGCTGACGACGGTGATCAATAACGAATTGAACAGCGTGCGCATGAAATCGAGTTCCTCGAAAGCGGTGATGTAATTATCAAAGCTCCATGATTCCGGAGGGCGAATCGTATCCATGAAAATCTCTTTTTTCGTTTTGAACGAGTTGACGAACATCAGGTAAAACGGCAGCAGCCACAAGACCGCAAGCAATAGACCGAGAACTTCCAGTTTGATATTCCACTTTTTCCGCATTACATTTCGACCTCCTTGCGTTTATTCAGATACACTTGCACAAGGGCGATAATCGCAACGATCACAAAGAAGATAACGGCTTTCGCCTGCGCATAGGCAAAGGCATTCTGCATGAACGCCGTCTTGAAAATCTCCATTGCGACCATTTCAGTCGAATTGTAAGGTCCGCCGCCTGTCAGCGACAAGTTTTGGTCGTACAGCTTGAACGTATTGGACAGCGTCAGGAACATGCTGACCGTGAACGCAGGAGCAACGAGCGGAAAAACGACATAACGGAAACGCTGGAACGATGATGCCCCGTCGATTTCAGAAGCCTCCAACAGCTCTTTCGGCATCCCTTCCAAATAAGCGATGTAGATGACCATTATGTAACCTGCCATCTGCCAGCTCATCAAAATGACCAAGCCCCAGAATCCGGTGTCCGTCGTGGACAGCCAGCCCTGCAAACTTTCCATTCCGACAATTTCGCCGACACTGGCAAATACTTTGATGAAGATGAATTGCCAGATGAAACCTAAGATCAATCCGCCGATCAAGTTCGGCATGAAGAATGTTGTGCGCAATAATTTGCTTGAGCGGACGCGCCCTGTAACAAGAAGCGCGAGCGACAAGCCGATCAAGTTGATCAAGATGACCGATACGACCGAGAATTTCGTCGTGAACCACAGCGAATCCAGGAAACGCTGGTCATTGAACAAGTCGATGTAGTTTTGGAATCCGACGAATTCCCCTGTATTGATGCCGTTCCAAGTGGTGAATGAATAGTAGACGCCGAGAAGCATTGGAACGATGACAACTAGCGTAAGCGCCAGCAAAACCGGGGCAAGAAACAACCAATAGGATAAATCTTTTGTACGCATACAGGCATCTTTCCTTCCTTAAATTATACCGTGAAAGCCTTAGTAACAAAACAAAGTAGCACGGAGGCTACTTTGTTTTACCACTCAAATTATGAAAATTGACGCTATTCCGACTTATTTAGCCCGGTCTGTTTCCCAAGCTTTTTTAGCTGAATCAATGACTTCTTCCCAGCTTGCTTCTTCGCTCAGGTATTTCTGGATATTAGCTCCAAGTTCGTCCTGTCCCCATCCAGTCGGATAGCCCATGAATACCCATCCGATTGTGTTGCCTGACTCGGAAGCGTCATAGATTGCTTTAGACATTGGATCAGAGATTTTCGAAGTGTCATAGCCTTCGTAAGCAGGGATGAATTTGAAGTCTTCCAATACAGCTGTCTTCCCTGCATCAGATGTGTAAAGCCAGTCCAAGAATTCTTTCGATTCTTTGACGACGTTTTCGTCAGCTTTTTTGTTTACGCCCCAGTACATCGGTACGCCGACTGGCAAGCCAGCATTTTCAATGCCTTCTACAGGGATCGGCATAAGGCCGACGCCGTTGTCCGCTAGTTCAGGATCGATGCCAGCGATTGAGCCGTAAGCCCAGTTTCCTTGCTGGATGATTGCAACGCGCTCAAGTGAGAACAATTCTTCTACTTGCTGAGAATAATCCAGGCTCACTGTCGGTTGTTTTGAGTATTCGTTCTGCAAATCTACGATTTTCTTGAAAGCGTCACCGTATTTGAAGTCGACTGTTTTTGCGTCGAATGCTGTCAATACGTTGTTGTCGAATTCAGGCGCAAGGAATGTGTTTGACAAGTGAAGTCCTGTAACCCACGTTTCTTTGCCTGGGAAAGCGAATACCGATTCAAGCCCAAGTTCTTCTTTTTTCGAATCCAATGTTTTCACAGCTTCTTCAAGCGATGCGAAATCAGTGATCGATGCAGGATCGATTCCCGCTTCTTCGAATAGGCGAGTGTTGTAGATGAAGCCGTATCCTTCCTGGTTATAAGGAAGTCCAAGCACTTCAGACTCAACCGTTACGCCGTCAAGCGTGCCTTCAAGAGCCGCGCCTGCTGCTGCTGTGTCCGTCAAGTCAGACAAATTGTCTTTCCAGTCCGCGACATCCTGGGGTCCACCGATGTTGAAGATTGCCGGTTCGTTGCCAGATGCAAAGCGTGAACGAAGTGCCGCGCCGTAATCTTCCCCGCCGCCCACAGTCGTGATTTCAATGTTGACGTTCGGGTTCTCTTCTTCGTAAAGCGCTACTACGTCTTCAAACTGGTCTTTGAATTCCACTTTGAATTGGAAGATGTCAACTGTCACTTCTTCTTCGCTGCTGCCGCCTTCAGATCCTGAAGCGTTTTCTTCCCCGCTATTGCATCCTGCCAAAACTGCTGCTGATAGCATCAATGACGCTACAAGCCCCTTGCTGAACTTTAAATCCTTCATCAGTAAATCCCCCTTTGGAATGTTGTGCAATCGTTTGCACAAATTAGCAAATAAAAAGCGGAAACGGATTAGAAAGCGTTTCCAGTTATTAATTATTTGTATCATAACACCGTGAAAACGTTTGCACAAGATGTAATTTTAAAAATAATTACATTTTTTTCAGAGATGTATTTTTAATTAGCGCTATCCCGTAAAACAGCTGCCAAGACCTGAGCAGACAATCTTCGGACCAGTGCTTTTTCCGCTTTTACTTGCGCTATCTTAAAAATACTTGCGGAAACCTGCGTGTTACTTGCAGTAAATGCCTCTTTACTTGCAGCAAACCGCTTGTTAATTGCAGCATCCTTTTTTACTTGCACCAAACCGCAGTTTACTTGCGGTATCTCAAATTTACTTGCGGCAAATACTCATTTACTTGCAGCGGCCAAATAAAAAAAGCAGGAACGGCGCGTTCGCCTTCCCTGCCTCCAATCAAATTTTAATGTTCGAGCACCAACAGCGCGGCGCCGAGAATGCCGGCGTCGTTTTCAAAACGCGCGACTTCGATGTCCAACGGATTCAGCAGCATCGGTTTCAACTGGCGCTGGAGCGAGTCCATCCACAAGTCGGCTGCTTCTGACACGCCGCCGCCGATGATGACCATTTCCATGTCGAATGCCGCTTGCAGGCTGCTGATGACGAGCGCCAAGTCCAACGTGAATTCTTCCACGACTTGCTTTGCTGCTGGATCTGTCTTGGCGTTTTCAAAAAGCTCCGGCGGTGTGATCGTGAGCCCTGCTTCTTTGATGCGGCGGCGCAGCGCCGTGCCGGATACGTACATTTCGCTGCAGCCCAAGCGTCCGCATGCGCATTTCACGCCGTTCGGATACAGGATCATATGGCCAAGCTCAGCCGCTCCGCCGTGCGGGCCGCCGCTTAATAATTTGCCGTCCCATAGCACGCCGCCGCCAAGGCCGGTGCCGAGCGTCAATACGACGACACGATCCAGCCCTTTCGCAGCACCGAATTTCGCTTCCGCAAGCGCCACAACATTGGCGTCATTTTCTACTTCTACGCGTTTGCCCGTCGCTTTTTCCAGCCACTCTTTTATCGGTGTGCCGGTCCAGCCTGGAATCGTTTCCGCGGCATAGATGACCTTGCCTTGCTTCGGATCGACGAAGCCATGCGTGCCGACGCCGATCGCGCTGATATCCGGACGCAGCGCTAAAATGCGCAGGACGTTTTCTTCCAAATACGGATACAGCGGGATGATCGTGGGAATCTGTTCTTCGTATAAAATGTTGCCGTTTGCGTCAATGACGCCCATGCGGACTTTTGTGCCGCCAATGTCAATTCCTAATACGTTTGCCATAGGTCCTCCTGTTAAAGCTGTTTTTTTATTGCTGATAATAAACGATTGCTTCGTACGGCTTCAGCAGGACATCGCCTTCGCCGACATTGAGCGCGTAATTGCCGATCAGCTTTTCGCCTTCCGGGCGCGCAACTGATTTCGTGTTCTCCGAGAAATTGCAATAGACCGTCAGCTTCTCGCCGTTCCAAGTGCGTGTGTAGGCGAAAACGTCGCCATCTTCGCGGTACAGCAATTCAAAATCACCATGGGTGATGATGTCCATTTCTTTTCGGAAAGCGATCAGCTTTTTGTAATACTGATAAACCGAATTCGGATCGGTGTGCTGAAGCGCATTGATTTCCGGATAATTCGGATTGACTTTCAGCCAAGGCGTACCGGTCGTGAAGCCGCCGTTCGGTTCAGCTGACCATTGCATCGGCGTCCGTGCATTGTCGCGGCCTTTGGCATGGATTGACGCCATGATGTCATCATGCGAAACACCGGCTTCGCGTTTTTCTTTATACATATTCACAGTCTCGATGTCTTTGTAGTCATCAATCGAATCGAAACGCACATTCGTCATGCCGAGTTCTTCGCCTTGGTAGATATAAGGCGTGCCTTGCATGAAATGCAGGCAAGTCGCGAGCATCTTCGCCGATTCGACGCGCCAGTCCGTATCTTCGCCAAAACGCGAAACGATGCGCGGCTGGTCGTGGTTGTTCCAGTACAAGCTGTTCCATCCTTCGTCGTGAAGGCCATGCTGCCATTTTTCCATATTCTCTTTCAAGTCGGTCAAACGCAGCGGCTTCAAATCCCATTTTTCGCCGGATGCCTGGTCAAGCCCCATATGCTCGAATGTGAAAATCATGTTCAGTTCCTGATTTTTGGCCGCGGTATAATCGCGTGCTTCTTTCGGTGTCGTGCCCGGCGTTTCGCCGACAGTGACGATGTCGTATTTCGACAGCACTTCCCGATTCATTTCTTTCAAGTATGTATGGACGTTCGGCCCATTCATGAATTGATGGCTGCCATCGCCGCCTGGCGCATCGTGCATGTCCGGCACTTTCGAAATCATGTTGATGACGTCCATGCGGAAGCCATCCACACCTTTGTCGAGCCACCAGCGCATCATTTCATAGACCGCTTCGCGCAATTCCGGATTGTCCCAGTTTAAATCGGGCTGCTTTTTCGAAAACAGGTGCAAATAATACTGGCCGCGCTCTTTTTGGTATTCCCAAACCGATCCGCTGAAAAATGAACGCCAGTTTGTCGGCTCGTCGCGCCATATGTAGAAATCCGGATGATTCTTGAACCATTCGTGTTCGTCCGAAGTGTGATTGACGACAAGGTCCATGACCAGCTTCATGCCGCGTGCATGAATTTCCGCCAGCAATTCATCGAAATCCGCCATCGTGCCGAATTCTTTCATGATCTGGTAATAATCGCGGATGTCATAGCCATTGTCATCGTTCGGCGAATCATAGACCGGCGACAGCCAAAGAATGTCTACACCAAGGCCGTGCAGGTAATCGAGCTTCTGGATAATGCCGCGGATATCGCCGATGCCATCACCATCCGAATCCATGAAACTGCGTGGATAGATTTGGTAAACAGTTGACTTTTTCCACCATTCTGTCATAAAGTTCCCTCTTTTCTCATAAGTGAATATTATTCTAACATCATACATGAAATTGCTGGATTGCCAACTAAATATCTTGAATTAAATAAAGAAATATATTAAATGCTACTTCGGTCGCTTTGGGCAGTGCAAAGCCGATTGCTCCTGCGCAAGCTCGTCGCAAAGGAGTTGCCAAAGGTGCTTGGCAACTCCTTGGCTCCCGCTAGAAGCCGAGAAAAGCACTCGTCTCCTAGCTACGCCTAGCCCCGTGACGCACCTTCGCTAAATAGCTCTTTTTTTAAAAAACAAGGATTTCTTGTAACAGAATTCTCAAGTCGATACGAAGCAAAACAGTGGAGACGCCTGCGGGATAGCGAGACAGCCGAGACCCCACAGGGAGCGCAGCGAGCGAGGAGGCTTGGCGCTCGCCCGCGGCAAGCGTAGCTGTTTTGCGAAGTATCCGCTCACTTGTGTTAACTATAATCAAAATTAAGTTGACTCAAAATATATGCTTGCTTATACTAAACTTATCTTGAGCTTTTGGAGGGATCTAATGACTACGACAACTACAACACGCACGGCCAATCATTCCAAGACTTTGAACTTAGTACATATCGCCATGTTTTCCGCGCTGATGGCGATCGGCGCAAACATCTCTTCATTCCTGATCATCGGCGGCGTGCCTATTACGCTGCAGACCTTCTTTGCCATTTTAGCGGGTCTCTTGCTAGGCAGCCGCATGGGTGCAATTTCGATGGTCGTCTATGCCTTTATCGGCCTCGCCGGCGTTCCGGTATTCGCCGGATTTTCTGGCGGCATGGATACCTTGATCAGCCCGACGTTCGGCTTTATCGTATCTTTCGTCTTTATCGCGCTGGCAGCCGGATTGATTGCTGAAAGATTCCCTTCGCGCAAAGGCTTCGTAGCTGCAGCGCTTGTCGGGCTGGTTGTCAATTATGTCATCGGCACGAACTGGATGTATGCGGCTTATAAATTATGGTTCGAAGCACCGGAAGGCTTCACGTATAAAATGGCGTGGGCTTGGATGATGGTGCCGCTGCCGAAGGATATTATTCTTTCTGTGCTCGCGGGCTTTTTCGGCTTCCGCCTAAAACCGATTATCCAACGCTTCAAATAAAACCTGAAAATGGCCGGCGCTCTGAAATGAGGCCGGCCGTTTTTTTTTGTAATGTGTTAAGTGCCGCAGAAAGTCTGGTACGGGTTGTCCGGGTCTGCCGGCGGTTCGGTGTACAGCTGGTGCTCCGGCTTATGGCTGAATGGCTCCGCCAATGCTTCGAGCAGCCGCTGCATGACGCTGTAATCGCCTCTTTGCACCGCTGCTTCGAGCGCTTCTTCGACGCGGTGGTTGCGCGGAATGACGCCCGGGTTGCTGTTTTTCATGAGTTCGTGAACCTCGCCAGCACTCTGTGCTTGGCGGCCCAGCCGCTCCTGCCACGCTTTGTTCCACTCATTGAATGGGCGTGTGCCGGCGAGCACTGTTTCAGCAACAGTGCCGAAAGTCAGCGCGCGGAACGTGTTGGTGTAATCGGCACCTGCTTCTTTCATGATGCCGAGCAGTTGCCGGATAAGCTGTCCGTCTTCCGGCTCTTCGGTAAAGAGGCCGATTTTCCGGCGCATCTCGTTCAGCCAATTTTCCTGGTAGGCTGCAATAAAACCATCGAGCGCTTGCTGCGCCATTTCAATTGCTTCTTCCTGTTTGCTGCTCAGAAGCGGCAGCAGGGTTTCCGCGAAACGCGCAAGATTCCATCCGGTTATTTGCGGTTGATTACCATACGCGTAGCGCCCGCCTTCGTCAATCGAACTGAAAACGGTACCCGGATCATAGCTGTCCATGAATGCACACGGGCCGTAATCGATGCTTTCGCCGCTGATGGTCATATTGTCGGTGTTCATGACGCCGTGGATAAAGCCGACAGCCATCCATTTTGCAACGAGCGAGGCTTGGCGCTTCGCCACTTCCTGCAGGAATGCCAGGTATTTATTGTCCGCGGATTCAAACTCCGGGTAATGGCGGCTGATGGCGTAGTCAGCGAGCGCTTTCCGGTCTTCGATTTCGCCTTTAAAAGCGGCAAACTGGAACGTGCCGAAGCGCAGATGGCTTGCCGCGACTCGCGTCAGGACAGCGCCCGGCAAGTAGGTTTCGCGCGCAATCTCTTCGCCTGTGGCAACAACTGCGAGGCTGCGGGACGTCGGGATGCCGAGCGCGAACATCGCTTCGCTGATGATGAATTCACGCAGCATCGGCCCTAGCGCAGCGCGCCCGTCGCCGCCGCGGGAATACGGCGTCCGCCCTGAGCCTTTCAGCTGGATATCAAAGCGCGCGCCTTGGGGTGTCAGCTGTTCGCCAAGCAGTACGGCACGACCGTCGCCAAGAATATTGAAGCCGCCGAATTGGTGGCCGGCATACGCTTGGGCAAGCGGCGCTGCACCTTCTGGAACATGGTTGCCGGCGAGGATCGAGATCCCCTCTTCCGTCTTCAGCGCGGCGCTATTCAAACCGAGCTCCGCCGCCAGCGTGTCATTGAAGACCGCCAGTTCCGGCGAACGCACAGGCCATGGGTTCAATTGGGTGTAGAACATGCTCGGAAGCTGGGCGTAACTGTTTTCCAATTTCCATCCAAAATCGATTTTTTGCTTGTTGTCAGCCATCAAATCTTCCTTTCTTTGCAGTCCATTTGTTCCTTCTACTATACCTTTTCCGTTTTAAAATCGCTCGTTTGCCGGTCCGCTGCCAGTTTTAGGCATAAAAAAACTGCCGTTATTTCGCGGCAGCGTGGATGTTATTGAATTTACACTTCGGAAGTTGCATATTGATCCGAAACGACCGCATCGTTTTCGACGAGAACGTAAGGATGCGTTTCCAATAACATCGTTTTGACCGCATCAGGCATCAACTTGTTATCGTAAGCGCAAATCAGCGGGAATTCCAAATCTTTCACCGCGACATCAATGATTTTTTCAAAATCCCGGATGATGTGAACCGGCTCATCAATCGTTGCCCATTCCACATGCGCCCACCCACGGAATTTTGCTTGGCGAACCACATAAGGTTCAATCATTTTTTCGAAATACGCCTGGATTGCAGGCGGATGATAGCTGCCGCTTGAACAATAAAAATCAAAGCTGTTCACGAAATGGATAAATTCCATTTGTTCTTTGCTTAGCTGTTTTTTCAACTCCGCTTTGATGTTCGGAGTCAAACGGGAATTTTCGATTAAAATGACGTATTCCCCCGCTTCTACGCCATGCTTGGCATAAGCGATAATCTGGTCGTTATAGCTTTCCGTTCCTTCGTATGCATACAGCACATGAGCATCGCGGCGTTGTTCAAACAATTGCAGCATATTTTGAGTCAATTCATCATCCCTTTGATCAGTCTTTGTGTCCGGACCTGTTATTTTCTAAATTCAGTATACAGAAAAAGGGAACGTTTGTCCTCCCTCGTAAATCCGATTTATTGTATAATAAGTAAATTACAGAAATGCGTCTGCCTGCATCAACAGCCAAAACAGCCATTCGCCCTGAATGCGAAAAGAGGTATTCGATGATCAACCAATTGAGTAAAATTTATCCTTCGCTCCAAGTCCATCGGCAAGGTTCACCGGCTGCAGATCCGGCCTATAAATGGTTTTCTGCGGAGGATGGCGCCATCTTCGGCATCCATGAAACCGAACTTGCCGCAAAAGACCTGGTGCTGCTCGCTGCCTTCCTGACACCTTATAATCCGCAGTTCCCTGTCCTTACAGACGAAGAAACGAAATGGCTCGCTGCGGTCAATCCCGCTATACAGCCGGATGCGAGCGGCTTCGCTTTGGATTCGCCGTACCGCTTTGTCCATTTTTCGATTAAGGAAAAGCAGATCAGCCCGACCGCTTTCAAACACGCGATCCATGATTTCTTCTCTCAGCAAGTGCCGATTCTATGGGAAAATGATCACCAGGGCATCCTGGTCGACTATTTGGCCGCAGAAGACGGCGCCATCTCCTACGAAGAAATCATCGATCCATTGATGAGTGACTTGTACATCAAAATCCAATTTTTTGTCGGCCCTTTCCAGGACAGCCTGGACGGCGCCCCAGCCGCCTACCGCTCCGTCGTCGATGCGGCGATGGCCACTGCCGTTTATTCCAATAAAGCCGTCTTGAGCTTTGCCGATGCCGTGCCGTATCTATTGATCGACCAGGCGCAGGAACCGTTGCTCAGCGACATTCGGCGAAGCGTCTTGCAAGTTTACCAAGACGATGCAGAAACCTTGAAGATGATTGAAACCTTTGTGCGCAATAATTTAAATATCTCCGAAACGGCAAAAGCGCTGCACATGCACCGCAACAGCCTGCAATACCGGCTTGACCGCTTCTTCGACAATACCGGAATCGACATTCGCAAATTCCATCAAGCAATGGCAGTTTACTTGGCGATTTTGATCCAAAAGTAAATGTGCACAAAAAAGCGCTTTCATTTTTAGGCAAGTTTGACATTTTCTCTAAACGGCCGGTCAGGTATGCTGTTCTCAAGACGAAACTATTATTGGGGGAAAACAAATGACTGGCTTATCCTTAGTGAACATCAAAAAAGAATACGAAAAAGGCGTCGTTTCTGTACAAGATTTCAACTTGGAGATCCGCGACAAAGAATTTTTGGTGCTTGTCGGGCCATCAGGCTGCGGTAAATCGACAACGCTTCGCATGATCGCTGGACTGGAAGACATCACGGAAGGCGATTTGTTCATCGGCGACAGACGCGTCAATGACGTTTCGCCAAAAGACCGCGACATCGCAATGGTGTTCCAGAACTATGCGTTGTACCCGCACATGACTGTTTATGAAAACATGGCGTTCAGCTTGAAGCTGCGCAAGATGAAAAAAGATGACATCAAAGCGCGCGTGGCCAATGCCGCGAAAATCCTTGGCCTTGAAGATTATTTGAACCGCAAACCGAAAGCGCTATCAGGCGGACAGCGCCAGCGTGTCGCTTTAGGCCGTGCAATCGTCCGTGACGCAAAAGTCTTCTTGATGGATGAGCCGTTGTCGAACTTGGACGCGAAATTGCGCGTACAGATGCGTGCAGAAATCCAGAAATTGCACCGCCGCTTGCAGACGACGACTGTCTACGTAACGCATGACCAGACAGAAGCGATGACGATGGCGACGCGTTTGGTTGTTATGAAAGACGGATTCATCCAACAAGTCGGCACACCGAAAGAAGTTTACGACTTGCCTGAAAACATGTTCGTTGGCGGCTTTATCGGATCGCCGTCCATGAACTTCCTGCGCGGCAAATTGATGGGCGGCGACTTTGTCATGAACGACATCCGTGTCCGCGTCCCTGAAAGCAAATTGAAAATGCTTCAGGACCTAGGCTACGAAGGCAAAGAACTCGTTCTCGGCATCCGCCCTGAAGACATCCACGATGAGCCGATTTTCCTTGAGCATTCACCGCATACGAAACTAAAAGCGTACATCGACGTTGCGGAATTGATGGGCTCGGAAATCATCCTCTACTCCAAAGTGGACGACCAGGATTTTGTAGCGCGCGTCGACTCACGCTTCAATGTCGAAGCTGATACGACAATCGATATGGCGTTCGATATGAACAAAGCCCATTTCTTCGACAGCGAATCTGAATTGCGCATCCGATAAAATTCCCCCGCTGTTGCAGCGGACGTTGAAAACTGAAAAATCCCTTCGCTTTTGCGAAGGCTGTTCCAAGCTGCCGGTAGTTTCCCGGCAGCTTTTTCTTTTGTTCTTGGCAAACCGCGTTCGATGCCGCTGGTTCAGCCGTTAACCAGCAGTATTTCTTCGTTAAGATGACTTAGCCTTGAGTTAACATGACTTAGCAGCGAGTTAACATGAACTAGCCAGCAATCAACATGAACTGTTCCGACGTTAACCGGCACTAGCTGAAAAGCATCTCTCCACGATCCAAGTTCAAGCACCTAAATGGAAAAGCCGTTCGCCACGGCGAACGGCTCCTTCTCGAGCATTTGCGCATTTCGCCTTAGCGAAATGCAACCATCCATTGGGTTGGTTTAACAGGTTTGCCCGTTAACATGAACTAAATCGCAGTTAACATGACTTAGCCAGACGTTAACATGCAGTGTGGGCGAGTTGACATGATCTAGCCAGCCATTAACATGAACTGCTTCGACATTAACCGGCACTAGCGGAAATCTCTTCTTCCACATTATAAAAAATTCCGCCTTTTTTACTCATTCTGCACTGAATTTGCAAAACTGTCGGGTACAGCAGAATACAGAGGTTTTTCCATAGAACCTGATTCTCATAAAAAAGGAGATGGATTCGGATGAAAAATTACGTTCGATTCGGAATTATGATTGGGGTTTCGACGATCATCATGTACTGGCTGATGTTCCTGAATGTCTTCCAGCTCGACCATATCTGGCTTAGCCAGACGCGTATTTATATGGCGTTGATCATGGGCTCGGTCATGGCGATTGTCATGCTCTTGTTCATGTGGAAAATGTACGAAAATAAAAAAGTGAATGCAGCGATTTTAGCAGGGAGCGCATTGGTTTTCGCGTTGTCACTGTGGCTCGTGCGCAGCCAGACCACTGTTGATGACAGCAGTTGGATGAAAGCAATGATTCCCCACCATTCCATTGCCATTCTGACAAGCGAGCGGGCAGACATCAGCGACCCGCGTGTGCGTGAATTGGCTGACAAAATCATCAAAGCACAGAAGAAAGAAATCACGGAAATGGAGAAATTGATCGAAGAGCTTGAAAATCAGGAATAGCCGTATATAAAGTCCTCTAGATTAAGCATGGAATATGAAAAGCCCTCAGCGATTTGAACTGCGCTGAGGGCTCTTTTTATTGAAAGAGCGCATTTCTCCTTTAGCGAACTGCAATTACACCTTAGAAACTTAAAATCGTCTGCCTGCTGGCTTTTGGCCAGTACTTAAAACAAAATGTCCTTTTCGCTGTCAATCCTTCTGCCGCCAACCCCTTCCACATTTGCCAACGGATCGTACGGCTGCAGGCCGCTGAAGTCGATGCCCGCCAAGCCATCGAGGAGCGCGACCGGCACCTGGAAAGTCTGGAACGGCCCATAGGCGAATTCCAAATCCTCGATCAAGCTGCGCTGCGTCAGCAAGTAAGCTGTTGCTGACAGCGTGCCGTCTTCTTTGGCCATGACCGCCACTTTCCAGAATTCAGCCGGAATCCGGAATTCGCCGCGGTACAAAACATCGTCTTCCCGGAACACCGGGCCGGTGAAGACGTTCACTTTAAAACCGTTCGCCACTGCGTTTTCCAGGATGTAATCTTCCAGGCTGAGCCAGGTCTTCTGATTGAGTGCTTTGTGCTGCGGCGCGCTATTGGTGAAGTGGAACGTATGTGCATTCGCCTGGACAGCATCTCTTCCCCAGTTCGGATCCTGCCTTCTTGTCAAATGGCCGCGGTCCAGGTCATTGCGTGCATACAGCTCCGGCCCGCTCTGGAATTCCCGGGCAAGCCGCGGATCGAAATACCATTTATCGTTCGAGCGTTGGACGCTGACCAATTGGCTGCCGTCAATGTTCACAGCCGAATAATAGGCAAGCCGCCGCGATCGGCTCATGATAATGGAAAAATGCGTATAGTCGAGCTTTGTCCCGCCGTCCAAGGTTTCCGCGATGTCTGCGCTATTTCTTACCGGCGGAAGCGGCACTTCCTTTCCAAGCCCAAGAAACGCAGCGTCGTATCCCGTAGCATCGCTGTACCAATCAGCAGCGAGTTCGCCGACTTCGATCGGCAAAAGCCCGTCGTCCGGAATTGGCGCTTGGGGCAATAGGACATCGAGCAGCCAGGATTCCGCTGCATCCAGATTCCCACGCACCCCCTCCAGATGGCGCAAAATCGAACTGATCCGGATGCCTTCATTGGCAATCCATTTGCTTGGGTCATTCGGATCCGGGACGCCTGCATGATGCAGCGCGGCGACGATCCACTGGTCATTGAAGACCGGCGAGCCTGATGAACCCGGCTCGGTATCGCTTACGTAATGGACAAAATCGTCCGACAGGAATTTCACTTCATTTTCCCGGACCGTCACTGCTTTCGGCCCTCCCTGCGGATGCTGGGTGATGGAGACGTATTCACCTTCCAAAATCTTTCCGGGCATCGGCAGCAGCGGCAAATGGCCGAAATCCGAAACCAGCGCTCCGCTCAGCGCCTTTTCCTGTACGGCAATGATCGAAAAATCCAGCGCTTCATCAGTGATGAACAGCTTCTCCGGCTCCAGGCGAAACGAGACGATGGTGCGCGGCATGAAATTCACATCGTCTTCGTAATTGAATTCCGCAACGGCATTCAATGCGGTGTCATACGTATCAACAACGTGATTATTGGTCAAAATCAGCGATGGTGAAATCAAAAAACCGGTGCCGTAGCCTTTGATCTGCCCCTGATGGTTGCGCAGCGAAATGCGGCACACGGCTTTCCCGGCATTTAAACCGGCTTCAAGATAAGCGATCGGGAACAAATCGCTGTTGTGGATGATGCGTTCTGTTGCGAGGCTGTCATGCGGATTGATGACGCTTATGCGCGCGTCCATCGCTTCAGGTCCGGCTGCCGCTGTTGCTTCCATCGCCCTTTGCTGTTCGAGTTTCTGGTAGCGGGCCAGTGCTTGTTGTTTAATTTTCTCCATTCTTCCTTCTGTCATGCTATCCTCTCCTTTATGGCTGGATTTTCAACATTCGGCTGTGCAATGGAAAAAGAGCAGCGGATGAAAAATCGGCTGCTCTCTAATGATCGTTTATTTCGTGTAAAGCGCGTTTGATACGAGGCGGAACAAGTAATCCGTGTGGTCACGGAATGCTGGCTCGAGCCCGATCAGCGTGACGTCTTTATCGCTTTCGCGGACAATGACCGGCTGGCCGGAAGCAGCTTCGTTCCCTTTCCAATGCCCTGCCATGAAGAAGTCGCTGTCATCGAATGACGCTTGGACTTCGCCTGCTTTAGCGCCTGTATACCAAGCCGGACGGTAGACGAAACCGATGTCGTCCTGGCCGTAGCCCGCTGTGATGCCTGTACCGTCGTAGTCAACAGACACGATGCCGTTGCTGTTGTTGCCGCCGCTATTGACGCTCACTTGCGTCAAGCCAAGCGTTTTGGTTGCGCGCGATGCACCGGCTCCGGCTGCGATGTATTTGCCGCCGTCAGCGATGAATGCGTTGATGTTCGCTTTGAATTGCTCCAATTGCGCTGCGTTCTGGAAGCCGAACTCTTTGTTTGCCGCGCTTAAGCTTGTGGAAATCAAGCCTTCCGTGCCGTTGTAGACGAACGCGTCAAAGCCTGCAAGGCCCGCTTCCGCCACTTCTGCCGGAGACAGTTCCGTGACATCGAAACCGAGGCGTTCAAGCGCCAAATTCATGCCGGCATGCGATTGCACTTTGTTCATGCCGCCGTCTTCGAGGATCGCGACTTTGACCGAAGAAATCACTTCAGCATCAGCCGGAACCGACCCGCTCTTCACGTGCAGGCCGGATGCTTTCACCGCTGCCGAGATTGCGTTGGCCGGAGATTCCACAAAGAAATCGCCTGTTGTTTCGCTGCGTTTCACTGCAACGCCTTGGCTTAGAAGGCTGTTGACCAATTCAACCGCTTTGACGGATGTATTCGGAATCGTGAACGGCCCTTTTCCAGTTACCGAACCTTGCCCTTTTACTTCATTGACTTTCGTAGCTGGCGCGTTGAACTCTGTGTTGATGGCGAATGCGTCAAAGCCCCACAGTTCAGGCAGGCTCCATGCAGAAATGTCGTACATTGCCGGCGTGTCATCGGTGATGTCCTCGCCGTCCCACAGGAACGTGTTCGCAAGACCCGCTTTCGCTTGGTCCAGCTTCACGATATATGATCCTTTTTTATACGTCTTGCCATCAGCAGTGAAATCTTTCGTCGCTTTCACCACTTCGATATCGTTCTTGATCAAATGGTTGACCGCTTTTTCCGTTACGGTCGAATCTTTTTCATCCACTGGCAGCACATACGCTTCCGGGAAAAAGCCGTCTGCATGGAACGGATGGTCGAAATTGATGCCGCGTTTAAAGATCTCAATCTGGTCGGTGATCATTTCGTCTTTATTGTCCGTTGCATATTGCAATGCGCCCATGACCGCGTCGTACATCCACTTCACGCCATCTTCATCGTTTGTCGGCGCTTCTAATGTGTGGCCGTATGCACCGTGGTACATCGCGTACATCGGTGTGAAAATCGGCGGATAATCGTCCCAGCCAGCCGCATCGTCGCGCTGCGGCACATAGGTGCCCGTCATGTTCTGGTAAATCGCGCCATCGTATTCGCCTTTATTGCTCATAATTTCGGCTTCCATGGCTTCTGCTTGGCCATACGCCCATTTATTGTACAAATCGTACTCATAGTTCGGGTTATGCGGCGGCGTGCAAGGCTCAATCAAGCCTTGCTTGTTCGGCGCGTAGTTTTTCACGTAGCCATGGGTATCGAGGAAAACCATCGGGTTCCATTCGGTAATCAAATCAACGGTGTGCTCTGTTTCCGGCTGTGACTGCGTCACGAAATCACGGTTCAAATCGATGCCTTCGCCGTTAAAGCGCGTGGCGTCGATGCGGCCATCCGGATTGGCGACGACGTTGAAGACGAGGATATTACTGGCCAGGATTTCCTGAGTCTGCGCATCATTTTGCGTCGCGAAACGCTCGATCAATTGAAGCACCGCATCGCTGCCGACAAATTCGGTGCCGTGGATCGAACCGTTGATCATGATCGGCACTTTGAAGTCGGGATTCTTGGCGATCCAGTCTTGTGCTTTGCCCGGATTTTTGAACATCTGTTTGCGCAATGCCTGGTTTTGGCCGAATTTGCCACCTGATTCCGGATCCGCAATGGTCACGACATATAACGGATTGCCATCAGCCGACTCGCCTTGCACTTCCACTTTGATGCGGTTGGACGCTTTGTTGATGCGCTCCAATTCTGCACCGATCTTCGAGAATTTCGTGAAATCATAGTTTTCTGCGTTGAATTTGCTGCCATCCTGCTCTTCCAAAGCATTGACGTATGTAGTTTTCGGAGATTCTGCGAGAACCGAAGACCAAGGTGCTGTGGCGAGCATGCTCACTGCCAATAAACCGCTTACTGTTCTTTTCATCTGATTGCCTCCAATTTTTATATTGTGTATAAATATTAGCTAACATTAATAATAATTGAAGCTTTTGGTAAATACTATCAAACTATGCGACTAAAGTTCAGTCGATCAAAAAGGAAAAAAGTCTCGTTTTTGTTCATAGAAGAGCTTTTAAATCGCTTTTTCATGAAGCGAATTCCTCCCCAGCAAGAAACCTTCCACTCTCTTTCAGCGTTCTACTTGTAAAGGTTAAAACTGGAAATGGAGGTGGAACATCATGAAGAATTTTTTGCAATTCGGCTATCTGCAGGCCTTATCCTGCATCTTTCCCGTCATCATTTTTGCAGCATTGGCTTTCTCAAAATTCATCGAAATCCCTTTTTTGCCGCGCTATGATTTCATTTTGCTCGTGTGCATCCTGGCACAAGTATTCATGCTGGCGTCGAAACTCGAGACCTGGGATGAATTCAAAGTCATCTGTGTCTTCCACGTCATCGGGCTCGCTCTTGAACTGTATAAAGTGCATATGGGCTCATGGTCTTATCCCGAAGAAGCTTATAGCAAGTTTTTCGGTGTGCCGCTATATAGCGGCTTTATGTACGCGAGTGTCGCGAGCTATATCTGCCAATCGTGGCGGCGTCTCGACTTGCAGATTTACGCTTGGCCAAAACCGTTTTACACAATCGCCATCAGTTTCTTGATTTACGCGAACTTTTTTACACATCATTTCACGTACGACATCCGCTGGGGATTGAAAGTCTTGCTGTTCCTCGTCTTCTTCCGCACAATCGTGGCGTTCAGGCTCCATGACACGATCTATAAAATGCCGCTGATCCTGTCCTTCTTGCTTATCGGCTTTTTCATCTGGATCGCCGAGAACATCACAACATTTTTCGGCGCCTGGCAATATCCGGACCAGCAGGCCGCTTGGTCGCTTGTCCATATCGGCAAAATCAGTTCGTGGTTTTTACTCGTCATCATTTCCATCATCATCGTGGCGCAGCTGAAGCGTGTGAAAAGTTCGGTGCAGCAGCCCCGCTCCACACTTGTTCCGCTTCATAAGGAAAACTTATAGAAACCAATCTTTTATTTCGAATTAACTTATAAACGCGTGTCGGGTAAGATGAAAAGAAAACGGAGGTGCGGAAATGGCTTTAACTTTCAGAGAGGCAAAGGAACAGGATGTCGAGCGGATCGTGGAAATGCTCGCGGATGATGTATTGGGGAAAACGCGCGAACGCTACGAACAGCCGCTGCCGGCAAGTTATGGGGCGGCATTCCAGGCAATCGATGCCGACCCGAACAATGAATTGATCGTCGCTGTCAACGGAACTGGCCGCATTATCGGCGTCCAGCAAGTGACGTTCACGCCTTATTTGACGCATCAAGGTTCGTGGCGTGCGACGATCGAAGGCGTACGGACCGATTCAACGGTGCGGGGCCAAGGCATCGGCGGACAGCTGATCCGCTATGCCATCGAACGCGCCAAAGAGCGCGGGTGCCGATTGGTTCAGCTGACGACCGACAAACAGCGGCCGGACGCGCTGCGGTTTTATGAGGGGCTTGGCTTTACCGCGACCCATGAAGGCATGAAGATGAAATTGGAAACAACGGAATTATAAGTTCGAGAGCTTGCGGGAATCACAGCTGCAGAAAACTCACCCCCATTAAGGAGGAAATCAAGTATGGAAAAGGATGAAAGAGAGTTCTTCGTTGCCATGCCAGCAGTTATCCCGATTTACGAACGATTAACAGACAGCATATCGGCCGTTGTTCCACAGGTACGGATGGAAGTCCGGAAAAGCCAGATCTCTTTTATCGACAAACGGGTATTTGCCGCTGCCTGGCTGCCGCCCCGAAAAATCAAAGGGCGTCCAGAGCATTACCTGATTGTGACGCTGTGGCTCGGCTATCCGCTCCAAAGCCCTCGGATAGCCGAAGCTGCATCCATCAATCCGGGCCGATGGGCGAACCATGTTATCCTTGCTGACGAATCGGAAGTGGACGACGAGTTATTGGGGTGGGTTGCTGAAGCGTTAAAATTCTCACAGCATTAGAAAAAGGAGGCCGCAAGCGGTCTCCTTTTTTCATTGCTTATTTATATTGTGCTAGCTCTTTACGATCTCTGCCAATGCTTGATCGAGTGTTTCATACTGGAATTGAAAGCCCGCCTGCTCCAGACGTTCCGGCACGACCCAGCGGCTTTTAAGGATTAATTCCGTTTCCGTGCCAAGCGCAGCGGCCCCCATTTGAAGCATCCATTTTGCTGCCGGCAGTCCGGCTTTGCGGTTCATCGCCCGGCGCATCGATGCCATCATATCGCTATTGGACACCGGCACTGGCGCAGAAGCATTGAAAATGCCGCTCAAGTTTTCGTGGTCGCGCATGAACAGGACGATACGGTACAGGTCTTCGATGTGGATCCAGCTGAACATCTGCTTGCCCGAACCTTGTTTGCCGCCGAGGCCGAAGCGCACCATGTTTTGATACGGCTCCATGGCACCGCCTCCGCTGCCAAGGACGATTGCCATGCGCAGCGCAACACGGCGCGTGCCCTCTAATTTAAAATTGAAAAAAGCCTGTTCCCATGCTTTGCCGACGTCCACCGAGAATCCTTCGCCCAGTTCGCCGCCCGCTTCCGTCATCGGCCGGTCTTCGGCGTGGCGGTAAATGGTCGCTGTGCTGGCGTTGACCCACAGAGGCGGTGGATTTTCACATGCCAGCATCGCTGTACTCAGAATTTTCGTCGTTTCCGTGCGCGATTTCAAGATTTCATCTTTATTCTTATCAGTGTACCGGCAATTGACCGATTTCCCTGCCAAATTGATCAGCATATCCGCGCCATCCAGTGCAGCGACGATACCGTGGTGGTCTTTCCACATAATGTGATTGTTAAGCCTTGAAATGATATGCACTTCATAGCCGGATTCCGCTAGCCTGTCGTTAAAATATTGACCGATAAATCCGGTTCCGCCTGCGATAACCACTTTCCTCTTCATGAGCTCTCCCCGTTTCTGTTGTCTGTTAGTTATACTAACGTTTGATGCACGCCAAAAGATTCATAAAAAATAGGCATCCAGGAAATTTCTGGATACCCTTTTTTTATAGGAAGACGATAACCGATAAAATTGCTGCTAAAATCAGACGGTAAATGGCGAACGGCGTCAGTTTCACTTTCGCGATCAACTTCAGGAAGAAGCGGATTGAAATCAAAGCGAAGATGAAAGCACTGATAAAACCGACTGCGTAAAATGACAGATAATCCATCGACAGCGTATCCAGGTTTTTCAGTACCGATACAAGGCTTGCACCGATCATGATCGGCACGGCCATGATGAACGTGAAGTCAGCAGCGGTGCGGTGGCTCAAGCCGAACAGCACGCCGCCCGAAATCGTCGCGCCTGAACGCGAAAATCCTGGCCAGAGCGACAAACATTGCACGAGGCCGACTTTGAAGGCCTGTATGTATGTGATTTCATCAAGCGAGTTGACTTTCGGCACGCGCGGCCCGAATTTATCAGCAGCGATCATCAAAATCGCTCCCGCAACCAATGCGTAGATGACTGTCTCCACTCCGAACAAATGGTCATCGATCAAGTCCTTGAAAGCAAAGCCCAATACGACAGCCGGCAGCATGCCGACAATGACGTGAAGCAAGTTGAAGTTCTTGTTCGTTTCCTGGCCTTCGATTTTGTATAAACCGACCAGGCTGAACAAGCGTTTCCAGAACACGACAACGACTGCAAGAATCGAGCCCAGCTGGATGACAATCTTGAACGTATTTGCCGGATATTTCCCAAGAAACTCCTGCGACTTCAGCCACATATCATCGACGATGATCAAGTGTCCAGTTGATGACACGGGCGCAAACTCGGTCATCCCTTCTACAAAGCCCAATATCAAGGCTTTCAATAAATCCATCCATTCCATTATTTCATCCTACTTTCTGCAAAGAGAGCACGGCTTGAGAATACCGTTTCGCCAAAACAGCCTTTTACTGCCAGATGCATCTAAACGCTTATGTATGTAATTTCCCTCAGGCTCTCTCTAATGAATTCCGTTTTTATTATAACAGAACATGGCGCTTTGCCGGAATCTCTGGAAAATTTTAATATTACGGGCTCTTATCTTTAGAGGCAGGCAGCAATACGGCTAAAGGCAGCGGCGCCGCCTTTAGCCGTATTTTTTCTGGTGTTCTTTTTTGCGTTTGAGGTAATCTTCGTCTTCGCGGAGCTCATCCCATTTCTTTTTAAAAATGGCAGCTGACTCTGCTTTTTCCGGATCGATTTGCCGTTCTTTGATGGTGCCGTCTTCATTGTATTTGCGCCCGCCTTTGTAATTCGTGTAGCGGCGAGCCCGGGTATAGCCCATCTGGATGAACTTGCGCGCCATGTCCATGCCGACAAAATCATCCTGTTTGCGGTATTCTTCGAACATCTCGTAAATTTTATCGCAGGATTCCTGCGCAATTTCCGGCGTCTTGAAGCGCCAATGCGGCAAAATCTCCCCTTTATAAGGTTCCACAAGCAGGACCCCTTGCTCCCCTTTGCCGACCCGGTACAGTTCCGGATGTTTCCGCAAATCCAAGTTCTTGTAGTCGAGGTCATAATCAAAAGCCATGTCCACACACTCCTTTTTATTTCCTTACCCGCTGAAGGAGCAATTGATGCACATGGTTTCGCTGAGGCTTTATTTTCGGGGCAAAGCAGTTATATAAGTTGAACTAGTGAATACTTATATTCGATATTCCGCAAAACAGCTGCGCTTTCCGCGGGCTCGCTCCCAAGCCTCCTCGGTCGCTCCGCTTCCTGCGGGGTCTCGGGAGTCTCGCTATTCCGCAGGAAAGACATTGGCCGAAGCTAGCGAGGGCATGTCTTTGCGACGAAGTGCGCAGCACTGCAGGAGCAGTAAGGTTTTCGCAGCTGTTTTGCTCCATATCGAGAATTATCTCAGCGTAGGCGCGTCAAGAGGCTGAGCAAGGAGCTAGCGCAGCGATGCAACGGTTTTTCATGTCTCGAAGCTAGCATAGCGATGCAGAGACAGAAGCAGATGTTTTTAGCGATGAGACGATTGGTTTTCTCGGCTTATTGCGGAAGCCATGCCCAAAGCGTCCGAAGCGATTTTCACTTTTCTATGACTTTAGTTCAACTTATATAGTTCATGTAAAGCTCGGCTTATTGCCGGTTAATTGCAGGATAGTTCATGTTAACGGTGGATTAGTTCATGTTAATTTATAAAACTACCCATAAAATGGTTATTTTTACATAATTCCATCAAATAAAACATATCTATTGAACTAATTTAGGATATAATTTCAATATAAAGAAAATTTCATTTTTAAATTAGGAGGACCGCTTGTATGGACACTGTTCAACCGACTTTAAAAGAATCATCAACACAATATGCTGACAAAACTGAGCGTATGGATGCCCTCGTACGTAATTTCGGCGGCGCGCTTAACGGCGACAAAATCTGCCGCATTGTCTATGAAGCGTTCGGCATCGATTATTGCAGGGTGCCTGTGCTTGAAAAAGAAATCGGCCTGCTTGTGAAAGAAGATGACAATGCTTCCACTGCAGCAATCGACCATTATTTAGCCACCCGTGAAAACGCCGCAGACGGTCCCGGCATCCGCAAAATGATGAACGAACTATTCGGCACAAACCTCGAAGGCATTGCGGCCCTCAGCCGCACGCGCATTTCGCTGTATTCAAAAGGCCAATGGATTGCACGTAAGGACGGCGACTTGTTCGAAATCCATACCGGCTTTCAAGACGTCGACGTCAAAGTCATCGCTTCCGCATTTTTCATCTTACATACAGGACTCCACAGGCTTCCTGATCCTCTCGAACGGGCTCTTGGCGCTCTCGGCTATTCGTTCAACTACCAAATCGGCGCCTTGTATTACTGCAACCCTGAAGGGCGATCCGTGCCGGACCACTTCAAGCGGCAAACCGTCAATGCCATCATTGCCGTCACCAATGAACATTATTCCCAATTGTAAAACCCCCTCTTCTATAAGAGGGGGTTTTCACTTTCTATAGATCGGCCAGGCTTTTATTTGCCGAATGAAGACAGGAATTTGACCCGGTCTCCCATTGGCGGTGTGTTGTTGTCGACAAGTGCTACTTCCAGCACCGCTGGCCCGTTGAGGCTTGTCAGGCGATCCAATACGTCCTGGCTCAAATCATCCATCGAATCCACACGGAAACTCGGGATGTTCATCGCAGCCGCCATCGCGGAAATGTCGACCGGCTCTTGTTCGAATGATGCATGGACGCGTTTGTATTGAAGCGAATGGCCGTGGTAGACCATGCCGAGGCGCGCGTTGTTCATGACGACAAAAAGAATTGGCAGCTTATGCTCTTTCGCCGTCAAAATTTCCATGCCGTGCATGAAGAAGCAGCCGTCGCCCGTCACTGCGACAACCGGACGTTCAGGCTCTGCGAACTTCGAGCCGATTGCAGCGTTCAAGCCGCTGCCCATCGCTCCGAAATGGACATTGATGTCGAATGTGCCTGTTTCCGGAACGTCCATATGATGGATGACATACGCCATGAATTCGCCGATATCGATCGTGTAGCGCGTTTCAGCCGGCAAGTATTGCTGCAATTTCAGCAAGACATTTTTTGTGCTGTATTCGGTAAGATCCGCCGATGGCATTTCGGCAAGCGGCGCGTCTTTCGGCCGTGCCGTCAATCCAAGCGCTTTTAGTTCCTCAATCAGGAATGCAAGGCTCAAGTGGATATCGCCAAGAATCGGCGCATCGACTTCGTATTTGCGGTTGAATACCGAAGCGTCAAAATCCATTTGAACAAGGAAGCGGTCTTTCGCCATATTGGCATTGTAATTATTCGTTGCAGTTTCGCCAAGGCTCGAACCGACGACAAGCAATGTTTTGCCGTCGCCTTCATTGATCAGCTTCGACGCCATTTCGCTGCCGGCAAACCCGAAGATTCCCGCAAACAACGGATGGCTGCTCTTCATGATGCTTTTGCCTTGCGGTGAGACCATGATCGGCCAATCGAGCAATTCTGCCAGTTCGATCAACTGATCGACAGACTGGCTTGCGCCTTGACCTGCAAAGATATAGCCCGTCTTGCGTTCAGCCATTTCTTTCGCAGCGAATTTGATCGCTTCGAGATCAGGCGCCATATCTCGGCGCACGGGCGGAGCTGGAATTTCAGGCATGCCAACGTCGCCTTGCTGGACATCGATCGGCATTGCGACATGGACTGGCCCAGGAACGCCCGAGATAGCGATTTCCGTCGCTTTGGCGATTTCTTTCAACAGATCCTTGGCATCCTTCACCGTCACACTGTATTTGGTCACGGACTTGAATACTGGATCTGCGTCCAATTCCTGCGACGCGTTCAGTCCCATCGTGCTGACTGGAACTGCTCCTGTGATGAACAAAACCGGCAAATGCTCGCGCATCGCATTGGCTGCGCCGGTCACCAAATTGGTGGCACCCGGGCCGCTGCTGCCGATGCAGACGCTCATCTTTTTCGAGTATTTTGCGTAGGAAGCAGCCATATAGCCCGCTGCCCCTTCGTGCTTCGCTACAACCGATGTAATTTCGGGCATATCGTATAATTCATTGAAAAACGCATTGACGGATCCTGCTGGAATGCCGAATACGTGCGTCACTCCCGCGCCTTTTAAATATTCTAATGCAGAACGTACAGCTTTCATCAAATTCCCCCTGGATATGATTAGTTTCTTCTCTCTCTTCCGAAATATTTAGCGGCAAGCTCGACGGCTGTAATCGGCCGGCTGAAATAATAGCCCTGCATGATAAAGCAGTTTTTCGATTTCAGGAACTCCAACTGCTCGATTGTTTCGACGCCTTCCGCGATGACCTGCAAATTCAAGTTCTTGGCCAATGTGATGATCGTATTGGTGATGGCTGCGTTATCGTCATCCTCGATGATGTCCTGGATGAACGACCGGTCGATTTTCAGAAAATCGATCGGGAAATTCTTTAAATAGCCCAGCGATGAATAGCCGGTGCCGAAATCATCGATGGCGATGTTGACACCCAGCTTTTTCAACTCTTTCATCTTCTTGATCGTCACTTCACTGTTTTTGATGATTTGGTTTTCAGTCAATTCGATATGCAGGAATTCAGGTGCCAGGCGATATTCCATCAAAGTCTCGCCGATCATGGAAACAAGGTTGTCTTCTTCGAACTGGCGGCCGGACAAGTTCACGGACACGCTCATGCGGCTATGCCCCTGCTCCTGCCAATCCTTCAATTGCCTGCAGGCATTTTTCAGAACCCAGCGGCCGATCGGCACAATCAAGCCGGTTTCTTCCGCAATTGGAATGAAGTCCACGGGCGAAACGAGGCCTTCAGTCGGATGGTGCCACCTAAGAAGGGCTTCGGCGCCGATGATTTCTTCGGTTGCACTGTCGATTTGAGGCTGGTAGTAAATTTCCAATTCATCATTGCCAAGCGCTTTGTATAATGCGTTTTCAAGCTTGATGCTTTCCATATTGCGATGGTTCATCTCGCTTTCAAAGAAATGGTAATGGGTCCCGGATTTTTCTTTTGATTTGTACATCGCTGCATCTGCATGCTTGATGAGCATCTCCGCTGTATCGCCGTCTTTCGGGAACATACTGATGCCGATGCTCGTTTTGATGAAAACTTCATTTCCTTTTAATGGGAATGGATGGGCAAATGCATCCATGACGTGCTCAAGCGCATCCAGAACGTCCTCTTGTCCTTTGACATCGGTCAGGATGATGGTAAACTCGTCTCCCCCTTGCCTCGAGATGATGGCGTTCGGCGGGATGCTCACTTTCAGACGCTCGGCCGCTTCACGCAGCAGCAAGTCGCCATAGCTATGCCCCAAACTGTCGTTGATCAATTTGAAGCGATCCAAATCCAAATACAGCACAGCTATTTTCTGGTCTTTTTTCCGCGCTTCGTTCAGCGCAAGGTTCAGCCGGTCATTCAGCAGCACGCGGTTCGGCAAATCGGTCAAGCTGTCGTAATACGCCAAGTATTTGATTTCTTCTTCAAGCAATTTGCGCTCGGTGATGTCCTTGAACGTCACAACCTCACCAAGCACTGCGCTGCCTTCCCTGATTTCGGAAATGACGCATTCCACTGGAAAATGCTCGCCATTTTTTTTGATGAACTGTTGATCCGGGGTGCAGTTCGGCAAGTCGCTCCCATTCTCTTCGGTGACTACGAAAATCACCCGGTACGATTTTCCGGTCAGCTCGTCTTTTTCATAGCCGAGCATGGCGGCACTCGCGGGGTTGCAGAACGTGATGTTGCCCTGCAGGTCCAGACCGAAAATCCCTTCGCCGGCGGAATTCAAAATCAGCATTTTTTCGCGGCTCAGGCTTTCCAGCTCCGCCACCACTTTTTCCAGTTCGCTGTTCTTGATGCGGATTTCGGACGTCCGCTCTTCGATGATCACTTCCTGCTTTTCCATATACAATAAATTCGACAAAGTCGACGCCGTCGCATCGGCAATCGATTGGGCCAATTGCATATCCGCTTCCGACAGCGACATCGTTTCTTTTTCCAATTCAACAATCGCCAGTGCGCCGAGCACTTCGCCCATCGCCACAAGCGGAATCATGAACATCCCTTTGATGCCGAAATTCGTGCACACGTCATGGTTCGGCCGGCTGTCCGCAAAGACATCCGGTATGAGCAGCATTTTCTTCGTGCGCACTACTTCCTGCATCACAAGATCATTGGTTTGGTCGAATTCCTGTTTGCTATGCGTTTCCAGCCAGTCTTCTTCTGTCCAGTCGCTGTCGCGGCTTACTGTAGCCGGTTTGATACGCTGTCCCGCTAGCGGATCGAGCAGATGCACGGCGACGTTCGGGTTGTTGAGCACTTTACCGACATAAGCAAAGCATTTATCCAAGCATTCCTGCATCGTCGCACACAACGACAAGTCGCGTGTCAGATCCAGCAGCAATTGCTTTTCAGCGATCAAATTTTCTTTGCGCGTCAAATTCGTGGCGTTGCGGATGGCGACGCCCGCCATATTGACATACGCTTCAACCGTCTGGATTTCTTCTTCCTTCAAGTCCATCGGGATGCCGTAATCAAAAAGGAACACCAAGCCAAACAACTCGTCTTCATACGTAATCGGCAGTGCAAGCAGCGATTTGATCTTGAAAGCTCCAACTGCACGCGGATCCGGGCGTGTATCTTTTGAAGTGTCCGGGATATAGATGGTTTTTTTGGTCTCGACTACTTCTTTCGCAAGCAAATCATACTCCATATCGATGACATGCATATCAAGCGTCGTGCCGTTGATGTATTTCGGCTTTCCTACATACCCCCGGTAATCGCCATTGCTTTCCGGCAGATAAATACCGACCGAATCGCATTGGACAATTTCTTCTGATATCGCTGCCGTAACGTGCTCAAGCACTTCCCGAAGCTCCAGTTTCGTATTGATCAGCCTTGTAATATGCGCAAGTCGCGAGTATCTTGTTTGTTCTTTTTGCATGCACACGCTCTCCATTCCTATTGCTTCCCCAGCATGATTTCCCCTGTTTGCAGAACTTTTAAAAATTACCTTAAATTTACAATATTTATCAATTAATTTTACCATAAAATCAGAATACTTTGTACCCACATTTTAGATGGAATATAGGTATATTATTTTAGTAAAGCAATAACATGTTCATTATCATTAAAAAGATCCTTTAAAAATGGATTACTGCAAAACCTGTATGACCTTTCCCCCTATATTATAATGAAAGCAGCTGTAAGCCAATCACTGTAATGCAGTTTTAATAATGCTCTTTCGTTTTTCAAATAAGAATCGATGATAATAATTTGATGAGTTTCAGATAAATTATTCACGTAGAAAGAGTGCATAAATTGATTTCCAGATGGAATTTCATTTCCACCTGAACCCTTCCAATTTATATAGCATAAAACGAAAAAGACAGAGTCCGCGCAGAGTTGCGTGGATTCCGTCTTTTTTGTTTTATAGGATGATGTAAAAAGCAACCGCCTTACCCAGACTGGAGTGTATTCAATAGATTCAGAATGGCTATGGCTTCGGCAAGTTCGCTTCTTACATCTCCAGTTCTGCTCCGATTTTTTGCTCCAAGGCTTTGGCGTATACTCCTTTTGCGACAGCCAAGTCGAAATAGGCAGCGCCGACTGACTTAAAGAAAGTGATTTCCTCTAGGGTCTCGCGTCCCGGTTTCTTTTCCGCTGCAAGGTCAGCCAGTTCAGCATGGACATCAGCAAATGACCAGTTGCCTGTTTGCGCGCAATGGATCAGTTCACCTGCCTCGCCCTTGACGCCTGCCAAATCATCAACGACGATTTTATCCGCACGCTGCACTGTCGCTTCATCAACTTCCCGCATGCTCGGCAAATACGAACCCACTCCATTGATATGCGTGCCCGGCTGCAGATCTTCCCCTGAAAATACCGGGGTATCCGAGCGGGTTGCGCAGCAGATGATGTGTGCTTGGCGGATAGCTTGCGCTTTATCGCTTGCCACTTCGAATGGCACGCTGATTCCGAACGCAGCCAGTTTTTTACCGAACGCTTCCGCTTTCTGAGGCGTGCGGTTGACCAGTATGATTTTCTCAATGCTTCGGACTGCCAGCACTCCCAGTACTTGCTCGAATGCCATTGCGCCTGTTCCGACGACAGTTAAAATTTTGCTGTCCCTGCGCGAAAGCCGGTCTGTCGCAATCGCTGACAATGCACCCGTGCGCAGCCGTGTCAGATAAGAGGCTCCCATCAGCGCAAGGTGTGCGCCGTCCACAACATCAGCCAACATGATCATGCCTTGCGTCGTCGGTTTGCCAAGCTGCGGATTTTGTGGAAAAATCGTCACGACTTTGACACCCGCGATTTCATCTGCGCGATCGGCGCTTGGCATGTAAAGGGCAGAAGCCTGCCGTTCGGGGAAGTCGAGTACGGTACGATGGGGATTGTCGATTTTGCCTTGAGTTTTAGCAGCTAAAATGCCGCTGATATTTTGGATGGCATCTGCCATATTGTATATTTGCTGAATCTGCTGTTCGTTGATGATGAGCATGTTTCCCCTCCTGAAATGAAAAATGGCGGACTTCGTTTGCACGTGTGAGGCAAAGAGCGGAAACACTTGTTTCCGCTGTTCATCCCCTCCGGCTTTCTATGCCCGGCTTTCTTTTACTGCCAATTTAGGTGTAGCAGTTTTTGCGCTGACATCTTTGACTGCCCAAATTGCAAGCAGCGACACCAATGCAGTAAATATGATGTAGAGCGCGACAGGCACATACGAATTATTGAATTGTGCAAGCAACGCAGTCGCAACCAAAGGAGCTGTTCCGCCAGCCACGGCTGCACCAATTTGATAACCCAGCGATACACCAGTATAGCGGACTTTTGCGTCAAAAATTTCAGAGAACATCGTTCCAAGAACTGCAGTGATCGGTGCCCAGATGACGCCAAGTGCAATGACCGTCGCCAGGATTAACAGCGCGACGGACCCTTGCTGCAGCATCCAGAAATACGGGAAAGCGAACAGCGCCATAGCAACCGTTCCCGCAACATACAATTTTTTGCGTCCGACCTTATCCGATAAATGGCCCATGATTGGAATCAAAACCGTCGTAACAACA
Organism: Planococcus sp. APC 3906; assembly: GCF_030407685.1. Classification (NCBI taxonomy): domain Bacteria; kingdom Bacillati; phylum Bacillota; class Bacilli; order Caryophanales; family Caryophanaceae; genus Planococcus; species Planococcus sp. APC 3906. The sequence continues at coordinate 95,010 of NZ_JASDCW010000005.1, forward strand.
GTAGCAATCATCACTGCGGAAAGCGTTGCTGTACGCGTGAATCCTAAATTCGCTGTCGCGTATGATACGACGAATGTACTGAAAATGTAGAATGGCGCCGTTTCAACGACTTTTGCGCCAATTGTGATCAATACTGCACGCCAATGGTATTTCAGTGTTTCTACGATTGGCAGGTTCGGAATTTCCCCTGCTTCCTGAACGCGTTTGAATTCAGGCGTTTCATCAATGCCTTTGCGGATCCAGAGGCCGAACACAACAAGCAATGCGCTCAGCACGAAGGGAACGCGCCAGCCCCATGTCATGAATGAATCTTCCGGCAGCAATGTCATGATCCACAACGCTAAAGTTCCCATAACCATACCGATTGTCACACCCATTTGCGGAATGCTGCCGAATAGCCCACGGCGTTCCGGTGGTGCATATTCCGTGGCCAGCAGCAATGCGCCGCCCCATTCACCGCCGATGCCAAGACCTTGAATCAGGCGCAGCGTAATCAATAGAATCGGCGCCGCAACGCCGATTGCCTGGTAAGTCGGCAATAATCCCATTGCAAAAGTTGCGAAGCCCATCAAGCTTAACGTCAAGACGAGTGTTTTCTTGCGTCCGATCCGGTCGCCGATATGGCTGAATACAATTCCTCCGAATGGCCGGATGAAAAATGATAAAGCAAATGACGCATATGCCAATAATAAACCGACAGTTGGATCTTCGTTGACGAAGAATAATTGATTGAATACCAATGCCGCCATCGTGCCATACAGGAAATAATCAAACCACTCAATCGAGCTTCCCACCAGACTCGCCACCAACACACGCCTCATTTGTTTATTTGACATTCCAAAATCCCCCTTGTTCATTTAAAATTGAAGTGACACTTTAATTTCACTCATATTCAGATATTAGACAGTTATCAATTTTCTGTCAATATAATTTTTCATTTCTCTTTTATCACATTCCGTGTTTTGTTTTAAGGTAAGATAGAAGGTGAACTGCAACAAGCGGCGGCAAGAAAGCAGCAATCAATATGGATTCAATCATCAAAAAAGCGAGGAATCGACATGGCTGTAAACTTCATTGGGCACATTTTGAAAAAACTCCGCAAAGAGCGGAAGCTGACCTTAAAGGATTTGGCTGAACAAACAGGTGTATCGATCAGCTTCCTCTCTCAAGTTGAGCGCGGCAAATCGAGCGTGACGCTTGAATCATTGCGCAAAATCGCGGATGCGCTGAACGTTGACCCCAGCGTGTTCTTTTCCGAAAGCGAAGAACAAGGAGAACGGGTGGAGCGTCTAGAACCTTTCTATTACAAAGATTTGTCCGCAGGAATCAAAGAGGCCAATTTCGCTCCGATCCTCGTCACTCTGCAGCCAGGCGAGAACAAGGGGAATGCTTTTTCCCATAGCGGTTTTGAGTTTTTGTTTGTCATTGAAGGCGTTTTGACTGTGGAAATTGACGGTATGCAAATGGACTTTCCAGCGCAGCAATCGACCATGTTCGATGCGCGCAAAAAGCATTATTGGTTCAATCATACAAACTCCGCAGTGCGGTTTTTAGTAGTTTCATCCAAAATGAATTAAAGGGGCGATTTGATGAAAGAGCTGTATAATCCATTAGCCGATCCATTTTTTGACGGCTTGGACGAACATGTAAAACCACTGGCGCTTGAGTTGAGAGAGCTTATTTTCGAAGCCTCTGATCAAATGTCGGAAGAAATCAAATGGTCCAAACCGAGCTATTCACATGATGGGTTGGTGTGCTATTTGCAGCCGGCCAAAAGCCACGTCAATTTCGGATTCTACCAAGGGGCTCAATTGCCTGACTATGGCAATCTGCTCGAAGGCGATGGCACAAAAATGCGCCACATCCGCATCCATAAATTATCGGATATCCAACCGGAGCCTTTTAAGAGCTTGATCTGGGAAGCGATTGAATTCAACCAGAAATAAGTGGCTAATGAATGTAAATATGATAAAAAAGGCGTTCAATCCCCACATGGATTGAACGCCTTTTGTTTTTATTCCATATCTTCGCCATATACATCCCTAAAGTCCGCGCTTGTTCGCGACCGCTTCGAAAGTCAGGATTTCTCCTGTGCGTGACGGCGCTTTGCCGTACTGGTAACCGGCCGATACCGTAACCTCCGTAAAGCCGGCGTATTCGAGCAGCATTTTGAACTCTTCGATGCCGTACCAGCGCATCGGGAACCGTTCAAGTTCCGTCGCGACGAGCTCTCCGTCACGCCATTTTTCGTAGCGGTTCTGCCCGATCGAATATTGGTTCAGCCAGTCGACTGCCACTTTTTTCGATTCCACTGTAATCACTTCGCCGTGCGGTGTGTTCCACGTTCGCGTATTGGTTTTTTCAAGCTCGATATTCCCCGGCAGCGACAAATCGACGATCAGCCTGCCGCCGTCTGCCAGATGGCGGTGGAAATTATGCAGCGCCTGGACCGAGGTGTCCCGCTCGTGCATAAGCAGGAACGTCCCCGTCGAGATGATGATCGCCTGATAATCGGTTTCGCTTTCGAATGATTCCATTGATGCTTCAAAGACGACCGGGTCCAGACCGCGGTCCTCGCAATTGGCCCAGCAGATTTCGAGCATTTCCGTCGACGAATCAAAGCCGTCGACGTCAAAGCCTTTTTCGAGCAGCGGAATCAGCATGCGCCCTGTGCCGACTGCCGGCTCAAGGATTTTGCCAGATACGCCTTCCAACCGCTCTGCGTAGTATTCGATGTCGCCGAACGAACTGCCGATCGGCTTGTCCAGGTCGTATACTTCTGATGATAGCTTGCTGTAATAACTTAACAAATGTTTCTCCTCCTTTTATAGCGGCCGGTGCGATTTGAGCACCAGCAGATTCAGCGTGATGAAAACGGCGGCAAATGCCAGCAGCGCCGCCAGCTCCCCTTTGATGGCGTCGAAGCCCAATCCTTTGTACATGACTGCCTTCAACGCTTCCGCAGCGTAATAAATCGGCATGGCTTTGGCAATCGCCTGCAGCCAGTCCGCAAGCCCCTCGACCGGGAATATGCCTGCAAAGAAAATCTGAGGCACCACGACGAGCGGGATAAACTGCACCATCTGAAATTCGGTGGCGGCGAACGTGGACAGTAAGATGCCAAGCGACAGCGCCACCAATGCCAGCGCCAAGTTAATCAGGATGACATGCCAGACCGAACCGGCAACGACCACATCGAGCACAAGGATCGAGAACGCCACGACTATGATGGTCTGGACCACTGCAAACAGTCCGAAACCCACCAGGTAAGCCGCCAGCAATTCCCCTTTGCGGATCGGCGTCGCCATCAGCCGCTCCAATGTCCCCGAAGTCCGTTCTTTCAGCAAGCCGATGCCTGAAATCAGAAAGACGAAAAAGAACACGAAAAATCCGATCAATACCGGGCTTAGGACATCAAAAAAAGCGGTGTCCTCGCTGCCGTAAATATACTGCGCCGCGATTTCCTGCGGCCGTCCTTCAGGCTCTGCTGCCAAACGCATCGCCGCAGTGCGGATTTGCGCCGACAGCGCTTTTGAAGCGGAAGGCTCTTCGTTCAATAAAACCAGCGACATCTCGCCGTTCGAAACCAGCAGCAAACCATCCAATTCATCGTCGATGACCGTTTTACGGCCCGCCTCCTCATACGGGATGACGTGGACTCCGCTTTCTTCGAGCGCAGCAGTGAACCAGACATCCACATTGACTGTGCCGAGCACAAGCTCTTCCGTTTCGCCGTTAAAGAAAAAATACATAAGCGTCAAAATAATCAGCGGTGCAAAAAACAGCAGCGCAAGCGTGCGCCGGTCCCTCAGCAATTGTTTGATGATGCGCTTGACGATCGCCAGAATCCTCATCGGTTCTCCCTTCCGGCTTTCAGGAAAACTTCCTCGAGATCCTTTGCCCCGTAAGCTTGCTTCAACTCGGTTGGCGTGCCGGTCGCGAGGATCCGGCCTTCCCTGACGAGCGAAACGATGTCGCAGCGCTCGGCTTCGTCCATGACATGCGTCGTAATGATAATCGTTTTCCCATGCTCCTTTTTCAAGTGCAGCAATTCCGTCCACACCGACAGCCTCAATTCAGGATCCATGCCGACAGTCGGCTCATCCAGAATCAGCAATTTCGGATTGTGGACCAGCGCAATAGCCAGTGACAAGCGCCGTTTCATGCCGCCCGAATAAGCCGATACGCGCTTGCCTAGTTCAGCGGTCAAATTGACGATGCCCGCAGCGTAGGCGATGCGTTTCTTCCGTGCCGCGTTTTTCATCGGGTACAACGACGCGAAAAAATCCAAATTCTCTTTGCCCGTCAGTTCCGTATAAAGCGCATCCGCTTGCGCCATATACCCTACCTTCTCCAGCAATTCAAGGTTCGGCACATTGACGCCAAAGATTCGGATCGCACCTGCATCCGGCGCCGCGATGCCCACAATCATTTTGACCAGCGTCGTCTTGCCCGAACCCGATGGGCCGATCAAGCCGTAAATCATCCCTTCACCGATTAAAAAACTGATGTCCGACAGCACTTCCTTCTTGCCGAAAGATTTGCTGACGCCTTCTATTTCAACTGCCTGCTCCATTGTTAAACCCCCATTCCATAAAAAATGAAGTTTTGCATTTTCGCTGCAAGGCTTTAGCCTCTCCCAGCCGGAGCGTTTTATATACCCGCTTCTTAAATTTCATTCTACATGTTTTTTTTGCAAATAATAGAAGGTCGGCTTAATTTTTCGGAATTGTTTATTAGTTATGACAATTGCGTTATACTTTTTACAAAAGCTTAAGCAAAACCATAGCAAACCTTATATTCAGCTGCGAGACAAAGGGGGAGCCGCAAGTGAAGATTGCAGTGTTATCAGACATACACGAGGAACTGAACCGGAAAAAGACGGGCGCGGATATCATCGCGCTGATCGAGCAGTGGCTGAAGCTCCACAAACCCGATATTTTTATCATCGCTGGTGATATCGCCGGTGATCCAGACAAGGCGCTGGAACTTTTGGACGGATTGCAGGGTGCGGTTCCAGACATCCGGCTGTTGTTCGTCAACGGCAACCACGACATTTATGCCACCGATTCCCAAGTTGCTTACGACAAACTCTTGGCGTTCCCCGGCAATTTGGGCAATGGCCCGGTTGAGCTGGATGGCGGATGGGTGATTATCGGCGATGGCGGATGGTACGATTATTCGTTTGGCGTCGCAGGGCATACGGAAGAGGAGTTTGCTGCCGGCGTCTATAAGGATTACCACTGGCCGGATATGCGCCACGCACATTGGCCGCGTTCCGATATCGAAGAAACCGGCATTTCGCTGGCGAAACTTGAGAACTGGCTCCAACAGCACAAAGGCAAGAACATCATCCTGGTGACGCATGTCATCCCGTTCCACCATTACCTGCGCGTCAAAAACATCGGCAGCTGGGATTTTTTCAATGCGATGATGGGCAGCGTGCGCTACGGCGAACTGGCGCTGAAATACGGCGTGAAGAAATACATCTTCGGCCATATCCACCTGCGCTACCACGACTGGCATGAAGGCATCGAAGTGATCTGCAATCCGCTCGGCTATTACCCTTCCGAATGGCATGCCGATTCCCCCAAAGATGAAATTTTTTCAGCCATCAAAATCGTGGAAATATAAAAAATCAGCCTCCGGCAATTGCGCCGGAGGCTGATTGGGTTTAAAGCCTGGAAACACAGAATTGGTAAATAGCCGCTGTCGCTAAGCAATCGCCAAGCGCGTCATGGGCATTGTGTTCGAGTTCAAGAAATGCCGACAGCGTCGTCAGCTTATGGTTCGGTGTTTCAGTAATCGCTTTCCGCGCCAGACGCACCGTGTCGATAACGGTGTATTCGGGAATGGGCGTAATTTCTTCCAGCGCGTACAAAAAGCCCATGTCAAATGGTGCGTTATGCGCGATGATCGGCAAGCCTTCGATAAACGCGATTAATTCATGCGCCACTTCTTCGATGACCGGCGCTTCCTGGACATCTGCATTGGTGATGCCGGTGATCCGCGTAATCGTGCTGGAAATATGGCATTGCGGGTTAATCAATAAATACATCGTATCTTCCCGGTTATGGCCAATGTATTTCACGGCGCCGATCTGGATGATTTTATCGCTGCCCGCTTTCAGGCCGGTCGTCTCGAAATCGAGGACGACGTAATTCTCCACAGTCTTCATGCTGGGCTTATATTTTTTGGGCTGCGCCGGTGCTTGTCTTCCGCGCCACGGCGGCCGGGTTTCCCTTAGTTTCTGGTCGATAATTTGATTGGGATCTCGTTTATCCATGCTGTCCCTCCTTTTTCTACTCTTTCTATTGTACCGAAAAACGTTTAACTTTTCCTTTTTCAGGTTATATAATCAGTAACACAATTATAAGGAGGAATTCATCATGGCAGAAGACAAAGGATTCGGAGATAAATTAAAAGGCGCAGTCAGCAAAGGCAAAGGCGAACTGAAAGACCAAGTCGGCAACGCTACGGATGATACAAGACTCCAAGCAGAAGGCAAAAAAGACAAAGCCAAAGGCGATATCCAAGATAAAGTCGGCGACTTCAAAAAAGATTTCAATAAATAAGCATATCAAGAATCCCCTGGCACATAGTGTGCCAGGGGACTTTTCATGTCTGCTCTTCAGTAAAACGCTTCTATTTTCCCTGCCATTCTTCAGCGAGCATGCCATAAACCACATGATCGACATACTGCCCGTAAAGCAATTCCGCTTGGCGGATGGTGCCTTCCTCAATATAACCGAGGCGCTCGGGGATGCTCCGGCTTTTCGCATTGCCGACCGCTGCGCGGATTTCCACTTTATTGAGCTTTAACTCTGTCAGCGCATAATCCGTCAGCGCATGCGCTACACGCGTCATGATGCCCTTGCCTTGATAATCCTGTCCCAGCCAATAGCCGATATACGCGGTCTTATTGGCCGGATTGATGTTATTGAATCCTCCAAGGCCGACAATTTCCCCTTTGTATGAAATTGCGGCATTCAAGGTTTTGCCTTCCGCATAATTGCCTCTTCCCGCTTTGATGAAATCTTCCGTATCTTTTAATTCGGTCGTGTAATCGAGCCACGGCAGCCATTCTTTCAAGTAGCCGCGCGAGTTGTCAGTCAGTTCAAAGATTCGTGGTGCGTCTTTCAAGTCCAGCAGTTTCAATGACAAGTCATTGTCAATTTTATGTATAAACATAGGTCATTACCCTCCCTTTTTATGGTATATCGTAGCATATCCTTTATAAGTTGAGGCTTTTTCATGAAATAAACATTCTCCTTCTTAATAATTAGAATATTCCATCTATTATGTTGTACACTATGGGTAATTGATATTCACTTTCAGTGTCACCGATTTAAGCAAGAACAATCCATGATCCCAAACTCTGCGGAAAGGAGACGACTGCAATGGCTTATCTCGGCTTTGTCGTCTTTATGCGGGAAGACCCCCGCTACGGGTGGCTGCTCCTGATTCACATTGCCTTGTTGGTGCTTGCTGTCCTGTTGGTGTTTTATACAAGGCGCATCGGTTCTGCAATGGAGAAAGTGAATTATTCGCATTTTGTGGCGCGGCTTTTAAAAGAGCAATTCAGCAATGGGGAAATCACCGAAGAACAATACCGTTGCGGAATGCGCGAATTGCATGACGACGCCAGGCGGCACCTTTCGCTTAAGAGCCATAAAAATGAATGACGGAGGTGAATGCGATGTGGAATTACGGTTCGAATTCGGCTTCCAATCCCATGATGTGGATGGGGATGGCATTCGGTCTAATTGTCCTGCTTATTTTTCTGGCTTTGGCCATTTGGATGATTGTTGCTTTCAGCCGGAGAAATACCGCTGAAGGACCGGTTCCCCCTTCAAGCCGGGCAATTGAACTGCTGAAGGAACGCTATGCCCGGGGAGAAATCGGCACGGAAGAATTCCGGGAGCGGCTGTTGGAACTTGAGGGCGACAAACGTGATTAGCAAGGAAGCTTTTCAGAAAGGAGCAGAATGCGATGGCAGAAACAGAAGGCGTACGGATTTCATTTTTCATGATTCTCCTTATTGTGCTCATCCTGGTTGCAGCCATTAGCGCTGTGGCGATTTACGCAAGGCAGCGCAGCATCGGCTCTTTGGGCACTGCTGAAAAAAAGCTGGATGACCGCTTTGCCAAAGGCGAAATCAGCGCAGAAGAATATCGGCAGCGCCTGCAGGAACTCGATAGCAGGCGCAAAAGCCCTCCGGAAGGATAATAAAACTGTGCAGATTCCAAGGAGTTGGCCCCATTCCGTTTAGACTTCTGAGCTTGGGGAAAGCAGAAAAGGAGAGCAGTAAAATCTGAAATGGAGGTTATAGGAATGGCTCATGAACAACATGCAGAAATGATCAAAATATTGCACGACTGCGCGGAGGCCTGCAATCATTGCTTCGACGCGTGCCTAAAAGAAGACGACGTCAAGATGATGGTAGATTGCATCCGCCTGGACCGTGAATGCGCGGACATCTGCGCGTATTTGGAACATGCCATTACGCGCAATTCACCATTCGTTTCCGAATTGGCGAAAGCTTGCGCAGCTATTTGTGAAGCATGCGGGACAGAATGCCAAAAACATGACCACGACCATTGCCAGCGCTGTGCGGAAGCTTGCATGAAATGTGCAGAAGCTTGCAGAAACGCAGCATAATCCTTAATTTTCAACACAAGAGACCCCTTCCTGGATCAGGAGGGGGTCTCTTGTGTATTCATCTAGTTGTCGCTCAGTGGCCGCTATGGCCTTCGCTGTTTTCCATGCCGTCTTTCGTGCCTTCGCTTTCTTTCATGCCTTCCATGCCAGACTCATTGTTGTCCATCATTTGGGCTTTCGCTTCAGCCATCGCTTCTTCAGCTGCTTGGATTTCTTCCGCTGTCACATCTCCAACAAGCACTTGCTGCGTCGGCATCGTATGCAAGCCGCGCGCTGTTACGTGCGGGATGAAATAATAGACGCCGTCTTGCTGGAATGTGTGCTTGACCGAATAGACGCCGTCTTTCACATCCGTATAATCCGTTTTCACGCTATCGTCTTTCTTTCCAGCCTTGAATACTTCGAACTTCACTTCATCCGCGTCGTTCACTGCTTCGCCGCCCTGCGATACATAGGCTTCAAGCGTCCATTCGCCCGTTTCGCCCTTAGCTTCGGTCAGGACTTCGACTTCCAATTCCTGCACCTCTTGTTCAGCGGCTAAAGCGTTGTCCACGCTTTCCTCTTCCATGCCGCAGCCGGCGAGCATCAATCCCAACGCGCCTATCACCATCAATTTCTTCATCAATAAACCCTCCATTAACCTGAAATTATTCCAATGGATTCAGCTTAATGGGCAATTGTGAAACGACTGTGAAATTTCCGAAATAAAAATTTTCCAACAACTCGTCAACTGATCAACGCCATCGGAAGCCGAACTTGGACGCACGTTCCACCGCTTTCGGACGACTCTACTTCCAAGCGGCCGCCGTGCATTTCAGCGATCCCTTTAACGATTGACAGCCCAATGCCTGCTCCGCCGCCAGCCCGGGTGCGCCCTTTTTCAACGCGGTAGAACCGCTCTGCCAAGTGGGGCAGATGCTGTTCCGGGATTCCCGGCCCATTGTCGTTCACTTCGAGCACTGCTTCTCCGCCTTCTTTGCGCAGGCTTACAGCAATCGAACCGCCCTCCGGCGTATAAGCAATGGCGTTGTCGAGCAAATTGACCAGCACCTGCAGCAAACGGTCTTCATCGCCGTACACGAGCAGTTCCTCATCGAGGTCCGCTTCTAAGCGCTGCTGCTTGCCCCGCCATTTCACTGCCGTGTTGTCGATTGCCGACAGCGCGATTTCACTCAGCGCCAATAGCTCATGCGCCATTTCCTCATTGCCGCCTTCCAGTTTGCTCAAGTCCAGGATCTGGCTGACCATCCGTTCCATGCGTTCCGATTCACGGTACAAAATAGCCGCTATGTTCCGGTAGTCGGCATCCGGCTGCTGCAGCAATTCGCTATAGCCTTTCATATAGCTGAGCGGAGTCCGCAATTCATGGGACAAATTCTGCAGAAATTCGCGTTTCTTCTCATCTTCTTCACGGATGGACGCCGCCATCGCGCTGAATGACTGGCCAAGGTCGCCGACTTCATTGTGTACGCCAGGCTTTACGACGCCTTCGAAGCGCCCTTTTGCCATGGCGTCAGAAGCGTTCCGCAGTTCCACGACCGGCCCGATGAATTCTTTCTGGATGCGCCGCCGGATGGCATAAAGCGCTGCTAGCGCAAGCAAGCCGGACACCGCTAGGATTGGCAGCACATTCATGAAGGCCTGGCTGAGTTCCGATACCGGCCGGTAGGCGAAGACGATTGCCCGCAAATTCCCCGACTCGATCACCGGCAGCGCTACGCCGATCAAATCTGCATCGACATACGCATTGCGCCGCTCAATGACTACAGCCTCTCCTTGCGCAAGCTGTTCCCGTTCCTCGAAATTAATGATGACATCCCCTTCAGGTGCCTGGAGCGGCAGCGCTGCGCCAAGCACCATTGGGTCATCGATTGCCAGTGCGTCGAGGCCGGAATCTTCCAGAAAGCCGATAATGCCCTCCAGCTTTTCTTCGTCACCGGCCAAATAAGCACCACGCAATGCTTCCGCCAGTTCGTGCAATTGTTCGCGTTCCGCATCGACGTATACCGCGTCATAAACCGAATAGGCGACGAACATCAAGAGAACGACACCGGCAACAGAAATACCAGCGAATAAGAGCCATAATTTTGTTGCGATAGAACGGTATGGCTTCATCGTTTCACCAGCTTATAGCCCAAACCCCAGACGGTTTCGATTGCGCTGCCGGCTTCACCGAGCTTGATGCGCAGCGTTTTGATGTGGGTGTCGACCGTCCGCGTCGTGACGTTATAAGCCTGTTCCCCCCAAAGTTTCTCCATCAATTGTTCGCGCGAAAATACCTGTTCTCGGTGCTTCAGCAAAAATGCCAGCAAATCGAATTCGCGCCGCGTCAATGCCACCGGCTTGCCCGCGACCCGCACAGTTCGCATCGCTTCGTTCAATTCGAGTGCGCCATTTACCCATTCGCTGTCCACTTGGACGTTTGCCATTTGGCTGCGCCGAAGAATCGCCTCAATACGGGCGAGCAGTTCCTGCTTTGAAAATGGCTTGACCATGTAATCATCGGCTCCTGCCCGCAGCCCTTTTACTTTGTCCGCTTCGCTGCCGGCGATCGCAGTCAGCATGAGAATCGGCACTGGCGTGAAACGGCGGATTTCTGCGCATGCGGCGAAGCCATCCATGCCGCCCATCAGCACGTCGAGAATGACAAAGTCGATTTTTTGCGTACGTATTTGCCGGATGCCTTCTTCCCCGCTCGGCGCCGTCAACACCTCATAGCCCGCTCCTTCCAGCATGAGCCGCAGCAAATGCTGCATTGTCTGTTCATCATCAATGACCAGTATTTTCATCGGTATCCCCCTCCAGCACCATCGCATGCGGCCCGGCAGCCGTCGGAATTTCTCTCGTTAAGGTAAAGCTTTCAATATCAATTTCACTGACTGCATCAGCGTCCATGCTGCTGACATATAAATTGCCACTTGATGCGACAGCGTAATACGGATTGTCACCTACTGAAACTTTGCCTTGCAGTTCCAATGTGGCGGCATCCAGTTTCACGACATCATGCGAACCGTGGTTCAGTACGAAGAGGCTGCCGCCGTCCTTTATGATTTCAACCGGCATCAATCCGGTTTCCACCTTCTGAACCGTTTCTTCTTCTTTCAGCGAGTAGCGGTAAATGCTATCGTTAAGTTGGCCATAAGGGCCATGGCCGCCGACAATCACGCTGCCATCTTCCAGGGCGATGCCATTCGGGCGATCAACAATCTGGAGCGTTGCTTCGACGTCCATCGTTGCGGTTTCGATTGCCTGCACTGTTTGGCCATAGACATTCGTCACATACAGCTTCGAACCGTCCATTGCCATTGAATGCGGATGCTGCCCGGTTTCAGCTGTATTTTTGATGGTGAACGGCTCCAGCGCAATCTGTGCAATTTTGTTTGAGTCTGCATATGCCGCATACAGATTTCCACCGCCATACAGGAGTTTTGTGATGCCTTCGCCCGTTTCGCCGAGCGGTTCCAATTTCTGCGTGTCCAAATCGAGCGCATATAGCCTGTCTTCTTCTTTGCTTGCGAGCACCAATTTGCCTTCTGCCATCACCATATCCGATGCAATGAACGGCAGCTCAAGTTCCGTTTGCTCCGTTCCGCTGCTGATGACTGTCAGCACAGGTTTTTTGATGTGCGTGACGAACAGCTGATTGTCGGCTTCCGGCCAGCTGTAGCTCACTTCCCCGGAGCACGCCCCGAGCAGCAAAGCGAGCGCCGCTGCACCCATTAATCCTATTTTGTGTTTCATTCCAATCATCCTTTGTTGTTTCATGTGGAAAGTATACACCGGAAATGCGAAATCCGTGTGAAATTCCGCTTTGGCAAGCCATAAAAAAAGCGCTGCAGATCCTTCTGCAGCACAGCTTATTTCATATTCACCCATTTATAGCCGATGCCCCAAACAGTGCGAAAATAATCATCGATCGGAAAGCCGGACTGGCGAATTTTTTCGCGGATGTTGCGGACGTGTGAATCGACGGTGCGGCCTTCGGTTTCCGAATCGAAACCCCAGACAATCTCAAGCAGCCGTGAACGTTCGTAGACTTTATCCGGATTTTTCATGAGCAGCCCGAGCATCGCGAATTCTTTCGGGGTCAGCCGAATGATGTGGCCGTGGTAAGCCAGTTCAAAGCGCTCTTCGTCCCACACCAAACCCGCCGTTTCCAACCGTTTAGCCGGTGCTGCACGGCGCAGCAAAGCCTCCATGCGCGCCAGCAGCTCTTCTTCTCCGAATGGCTTGACCAAATAATCATCGGCACCGAGCCGCAGCCCCTTCACGATGTCTTCCTGCTGCTCGCGCGCCGTCAGCATAATGATCGGCACATTCGAGAAGCGCCGGATTTCGCGGCACACTTCCCAGCCATCCATTTCCGGCATCATGATATCGAGGATCACCAGATCCACCGGCTCTTCTTCGAGCAGCTGAATCGCTTGTTTTCCACTCTGTGCCTTCAGGCAGGCATAGCCATGCGGCTTCAAATACAGCGCCAGCAAATCGAGCATCCGTTTCTCATCATCCACCAACAATACTTTGCGCATCCCTTTCCCCTCTTTCCAGCCGGACAATGACATCCGTTCCTTTGCCTTGTTCGCTTTTCAGATCGATCCGCCCGCCATGCGATTCGACGATTTCCTTGGCAATCGCAAGGCCGAGGCCGGACCCGCCATTTTCGCGCGAGCGTGATTTCTCGGCGCGGTAAAGGCGTTCAAAAACATACGGCACACTTTCCGCCGGGATGCCTTCACCTTCGTCGCTGATGCGGATGACGATGTCATCGCTTTCTTGCTTGCAGTCCACTGAGACCCGAGAACCCGCAGCCGAATGTTTCCGCGCATTGTCCAGAATATTCAGCAGCACTTGCTGGATGCGGTCGGGATCCCAGAAGGCACGAAGGCCGGGCTCACACGCTACCGACAAGGAAATTCGGCCTTCCCTGAACGCCGGCTTGACCAATGCCGCGACCGACTCCAGCAATTCATCAATGGCCACATCCTGGCGCCGGATTTCAAACTGATGCAGATCGAGCTTCGCCAATTCGAATAAATTCCCGATGAGCGCTGCCAGCTGCGCTGACTCTTCGCGGATGATGGCGATGTATTCCTCCCGCTCCTGTTGCGGGATTCCCGGCCGGCTGAGGATATCCGCATAGCCTTTGATATAGGTGAGCGGCGTCCGCAGCTCATGGGAAATGCTCGCCAGGAATTCGTTGCGGGCATTTTTCAGCCGGTCGAGATCGACCGATAATTTGGTGATGGCATTCGCCAGCTCACCCAGTTCGTCGTTGCGGTCCGTCGACAAATCGACGCCTGTGTTGCCGACACTCAGCTGCTCCGTCGCTTCTTTCATGCGGATCAGCGGCAATGTGATAAAACGCGACAGCATCAGCACCGCGACAATCGTCAACAAGACCGCGATGGCACCGGCCGCCAGAAATTGCTTCTGCAAATTGCTGACCATTCGCTCGATCGCTGCCGTGCCGGAAAACATGAATACATGCCCGGCGTGCTCGCCATCAATTGTAATGGGGCTGTCTGCCGCGATATAGCGCTTGTCGTCCCATTTTTCTTCGACCACTTTGCCGCTTGCCGGCACTTCTTCAAAATCGGTATGCTCCAGCACATCGACCATTTCCGGTTCGAGCGGATCTGAATTGATGAGGATCCTCCCCGCTTCATCGGTGATGACCACTATATAAGAAGACGCCGCCTCCATCATGCCGACATGTTCGAGCGTCGTCGGCTCGAAATGGTCCGCAAGCACTTCGCTATGGGTTTCCCCGCGGGCAAGCAAGCTCGCCATGACTTCATCGACGCGTTCGTTGACGAGTGTGACATACAAGGCGGTGAACAGCAGCGCTTCGATCAATAAGATGAATGCGAAAAACAATAAGCCGATCTTCAGCGATAATTTATTGAACATAAGCGCCTCTTAAGGCCGAACCCTTTGCTGGCGATGTCATCGCACTTCGCCATTTTCCATGATTTGCGTCCATTCTTCGCCTTTGTTCCCCGAGATGAACGCCTGCCCTTTGACAGTGTAAATCGCCAATTCATCCGGTTGCTGTGCTAGGTACAGCACCCCGTCTTCCGGCAGTTCCGGCAATGGCAAAGTCTTTGTGCCGCCGCCTTCAAGTGTATATTCGACGAGCTCCGACGCCGTCTCATAGCTTGCGTAATACAGCGCATCTTCACTGAACGTAAGTGCTGTGCCGAATTGGCCATCGTTCGTCAAAGCTTTGAACGAATCGCCCCCATCTTCGGACAGGTAAACGCCGGTTGATGTCGCTGCGGCGATGATTTGCGAATCGTCCGGGTGCATCGCCAAATAGGAGATGTCGCCTTCAAGCCCTTCTGCAGCTGCTTCACTCCAGTCTTTGCCTTCGTTTTCACTGCGGAAAAAGCCCGCTCCCATGCCGGAATTCGGCTGCGGGTTCATGACAAACATGTGATGGCTGCGATAGCCAACCGCCATGGCGTGGAAATCGGTCTCGCCTTCAAAGCCCATGTGTTCGAGCGAACGGCCGCCGTCCATGCTGCGCTGGATGCCGATCGGGTTCATCATGCCGGAGCCTTGGCCAGGATGTCCGGATGTGTAGAATCCGCGGTCCACCGCGTTAAAGCCCATGTAATCGTTGTGCATGCCATCCGTTTCAAGCCATTCGCCGTCGCGGTAGATTTTCAGCCCTTCGTGCGATGCGAAATAAAGCCCATCGCCTTCGATATAACCCATGCCGTGGACGTGTTCCACTGTGCCTTCAAAATCCACTTCAAAGTCTTCTGCATCCAGGCTGCCTTGTGCCGCCTCTTCTTCTGCTGCATCTTCTGCCGGTGCAGGTTCACTTTCGTTTTCAGCTCCGCACCCTGCTGCCAATAAAGCCGCTAAGGATACGGCGATCCATAATTTATTGTTCATGCGAATTGCCACCTCTCCATATTCTGTTCCTTCTATTATAGCTGAAAACTCTCGATTTTCCGTGCAGATGCATCTGCACATATTCTGCATAATCAGTGGGTATAGTGAAAGTAGACCAACAACGAGAGAGGGATTTCCATGATAAAAAACAAGTTTCAGATCACCATGTTATCCGCCGTTGCGGCGCTTACACTCGCTGCGTGCGGAGATTCAGATGAACCGCAAATGACACAGGAAACCGAACCGCCTGCGGCAGAAGAAAGCAGCGGCGGCGACCATAGCGGCATGGACCATTCCGGTTCCGGCGACATTCCGATGGGCTTGGAGGAAGCTGCCGATCCGACGTATCCGAAAGGCAGCACAGCGACCATTACAGCTGGCCATATGGAGGGCATGGAAGGCAGTGAAGCGACGATTGTCGGCGCATTCGATACGACCGTTTATGCAATCTCTTATACGCCGGAGGGCGGCGGCGAACCGGTCGAGGACCATAAATGGGTCATCCACGAAGAGCTTGAAGATGCCGGCAGCGAACCACTGGCTGCAGGAGATGAAGCCATTGTCACCGCTGACCATATGGAAGGCATGAACGGCGCCACTGCCACAATCGATTCTGCCGAGGAAACGACTGTCTATATGGTCGATTTCACAACCGCTGACGGCGAGGAAGTCATGAATCATAAATGGCTGACCGAAAGCGAATTGTCTGCTGAATAAAACCTAATTCCCCAAAACAAAAACACCTTCGACGCCAGCGCTGATTTCAAGCGCTTGGTGCTGAAGGTGTTTTTTTAATGTCCATCATCACAATGACGGTATCCGTCTCCGGTATTTTTCAATCAGCGCATTATTGTGGCTGTCCGCTCCGTCGATATTGCCGCTGAGGAAAACCGGCGGCTCGAAGCCTTTGTCGGCCATCGTTTGAATGGCTTCAGCGAAGACGGCGTTCAATATGGCAGCCCCCACCACGGTTGACGTCGGACCAAAAGGCACTTGGACGTTTTCCGCGCTGAGGACGGCATCGCCCGCCACCGCATGGTTGTCGATGACGAGGTCCACTGCATCATGCAAATGTTGTCCATCCGCATGCCTCGAGGGCTGGCTGTTTGCGTAGGCGAGTGACGTCAGGCCGATGACGAATGCGCCTTTGCTGCGAGCGGCGAGCGCAAAATCAACCGGCACTGGATTTCGTCCGGAAGTGGATAAAACAAATACCACATCCTCCGGCCGGAAATCCTGCTGTTGGAGCAGCTCTGCTGCATAGCCGTTTTTGCGCTCCAGTCCAGAAGAACGGACTGCGCCTTCATGCAGCATCAGCGGTTCGATCAAGATCGGTTTGACCGGCACGAGGCCGCCAGCCCGGTAAAAAACTTCCTCGGTCAGGATATGGGAATGGCCACAGCCGAACAACTGGACAATTCCGCCGTTTTGGATCGCTGCCGCCACTTTCTCGGCCGCTTGCACCATCGCTTCTTTTTCCTGGTTTTCAACAAGCTGCAGCATTTCGTGCACGTTATCGAAATACCTTGTTAACATAAGCAAACCTCCTTCGCCTCAAGCGGCTTCCATCATTCGTTTTTTCAGCGCTGGATTTCGGTGATGAATTTATAGCGGTCGGCACGGTACATGCTGCGGACCACTTCGAAAGGAACGCCGTTCGATAAATAAGATACGCGTTCGATCATCAGGATCGGTGCCGGCATGCCGATTTCAAGCAAGTCCGCTTCTTCTTTCTTCACGAGCGACGCCTCCATCCGCTGGGAAGCATGGCTGATCGACAGCCCTTGCTCTTGTTCGATCAACGAGTAAAGCGACCCGGCCAGTTCCTTTTCGCTTAATTGCGGAAACAATTTCACCGGCAAATAAGTTCGTTCAAGCGCCATCGGCTTATCGTTGGCGTAGCGGATGCGTTCGACGGTGAACACTGCTTCGCCGCCAGCCAGCTGAAGTTCGTTCGCGACATCCGGCTCCGGCAGCCCTTTGGTGAAGTTGATGATTTTATTGCTCGGCACCAGCCCCCGCGCTTTCATGTCTTCCGTGAAACTCGTCAAGCCCGTCAGCGGCTGTTCCATTTTCGGCGAGGCGACAAACGTGCCGCGCCCTTTTTCGCGGTGCAGCAGGCCTTCGTTCACCAAATTAGTGATCGACTGGCGCACGGTCATGCGGCTAACCCCGAAAAGCTCCGTCAAATCGCGTTCAGACGGAATCGCTGTGCCGATCGGAAATTCGCCGCCATTGATGCGCTGCTTTAATGCCTCTTCTATCTGGACGTACATCGGTACGTGTGATTGTTTGTCTAACACCGTGTTCACTGCCTTTCCTTTTCCGCCAATTGGTAGGCCTCACGGTCCACGATCAAGGTGACGTCTTCGTGCTTCCACAAGAAAGACGCTGGAAATTCCTCACCTGGCTGTTTTTCCAACAGCCTTTTGACCGCTTCGCCTTTCTTTTTCCCGGATGCCAATAAAAGGATTTTATCGCTTTTCAGAATCGACGCGATGCCCATCGTAATGGCATGGGTGGGAACTTCCTCCAACGAACTGAAAAAACGTGCGTTGTTTTTCCGCGTCGACTCGTCCAGTTCAACGCAATGCGTCAAGCTGTCTTCCGGCGTCCCGGGTTCATTGAATCCGATATGGCCGTTCGTGCCCAAACCGAGAATTTGCAAATGGATCGGGCCGAGCCGATCGATAAGCGCTTCGTAGCGGAGGCATTCCTCTTCCACGGAAGAAGCTTGCCCGTCCGGCAGATAGGTGTGGCGCATATCAATATCCAGGTGATCGAATAAATGATCGTTCATGAATTTATGGTAACTATTGGGGTGGCTGCGGTTCAGCCCGCGGTACTCATCCAGATTAATGGTTTTCACTTGCTTGTAAGATAGTTGCCGCTGCCGGACCCCTTCCGCCAGCTTGCGGTAAAGGCCGAGCGGCGTAGAGCCGGTCGCGAGCCCCAGCACCGAACGCGGATTCCGCAAAATCTGCGCTTCCATAATATCGGCTGCGCGGCTGCTCATTTCATCGTAGTTTTCAACTACTTCCACTTTCACACGAGCCCCTCCTTTGCAAAAGCGATTGTCCCGCGGCAGATCGTCAGCTGAACATCCAAGTTTTCATCAAGAATGACAAGATCCGCATCTTTTCCTGCGGCGATGCAGCCTTTATTGTCCAAGCCCAGTTCTTTTGCGGCATTCGCTGAAGTCATGGCCACCAACTCGCTGATTGTGCAATGAGTTGCTGCGCGGACATTTTTCACCGCTGCATCCATCGTCAGAATACTGCCGGCCAGCGCACCGCTTTTCAAGCGTGCATCCGTTTCGGTGACGATGACGTCTTGGCCGGCCAGCCCATAAATGCCTGGCTCGAGCCCTTTCGCCCGCATCGCATCGGTGATCAGCACGAGGCGTTCCGCCCCTTTTTGGCGAAAAGCCAATTCAACCGACTTCGGATGGCTGTGGATGAAGTCCGCAATGATTTCGGCAGTCAACCGGTCCTCCAGCAATGCCGTTCCGACTACTCCCGGCTCCCGGTGATGAAACGCACTCATCTGATTGTACAAATGCGTTACGCGGCTTGCGCCGGCTTCGAGTGCCTGCTGCATTTCCTGCCAGGTGCCGTCTGAATGGCCAATCGACGCTAAAACGCCGTCCCCTGTCAGCCTTTTGATAAATTCAAAACCGCCATCCGTTTCCGGAGCGAGCGTCACCACTTTGATGCGATTGCCGCTGAGCTCTTGCCATTTCGAAAAAAGAGCCGTTGACGGTGCGGTGATATGCTCGACCGGCTGTGCGCCTGGCTGCTTAACAGAAATGAAGGGCCCTTCCAAATGGACGCCCAGCATCTCGGCCTGTGCATCACCCGCCTGAAACCGGCTGGCATTTTGCAGCGCCGCTGAAATCGCCTCATCGGACTGCGTCATCGTTGTCGCCAAAAAGCTTGTCGTGCCTTCTTTCGGCAGCACATCGGCCATGCCGCCCAGCGCTTCCGGTGTAGCGTCCATGACATCAAAACCCGCAGCTCCGTGGATATGGACATCAATGAACCCTGGAAACAGCGTCCAATTCTTTCCGGCTGCATCAATATGGATATCGGCAGCTTTCGATATGGCTGGTGCTGTTTCGGTTATTTTTCCATCCTCCAGAAAAACGTCGCCGATAAAACTGTTGTTCATTGCATCAGCGATGGTGATGGTTGAAATCAAGATGGTTTTCTTCATCTGCTAACACTCCTTGCGAAAAACCAGGAACGTCACGAATGCGTTTCCTGGTTTTATCTTATCATTATTGAATTTTCAAGATGGAATCCGTGCCTTGGTTTTGCTTCCCTTTTTTCAGCATTTCCAATTCTTGTCCTGCTAAGTTCGTGAAGATGACCGGCGTCACTGCCGAAGGTGCATTCGCTTCAAGATACGCAAGGTCGAGTTTCAACAGCGCATCTCCGCGCTGCACCAGCTGTCCTTGTTCAACGAGCGCTTCAAAGCCTTCGCCTTTCAATTTCACGGTGTCCAAACCGACATGGATCAGGATTTCGATTCCTGTGTCTGTTTCAATGCCGATTGCGTGTTTCGACGGGAACAACGTCACTACGCGCCCATCAACCGGCGAGTGGAGCGTGCCGCCGGAAGGAATGATTCCGAAACCTGGTCCCATCATCGCTTTCGCAAACACTTCATCCGGCACTTGAGAAAGTTCAATGATTTCTCCGTCAATCGGCATCTCGAAATCGCCCATGCGAAGTTCTTTCACAAGTTCAGGCGCTGCTGTTGTTTCTTCCACAGGCACTTCCAAGCTTTCGGGTGCTGGGTTGCCATTGGCCAAACGCTTCTGCATCGCATCCGCCAAAAATTCAACGGCTGTCCCGATGACCACCTGGACATTTGTTTTATTGATTTTCATAAGCCCCATTGCGCCGTGGCGCTTCAAGTCTTTCTCGCTTACTTTGTCCGCGTCTTTGACCGTCAGGCGAAGGCGCGTCGTGCAATAATCGACAGCGGTAATATTGCTGCTGCCGCCGAGCGCTTCAATCGTATGGTACGCACGGATATCGTTGCCTGTATTTCCTGTATCGGCATTGCCATTTTCCATGTCTTCATCTTCGCGACCCGGTGTTTTAAGATCCAGTTTGATGATGAGGAAATAAAAGATCCCGAAGTAAATCGCGCCTGTTCCAGCGCCCATCACCAAGAGCATCAACGGATTCTGGGCAAGCCCGTAGTTCAGGACATAATCGATGGCGCCGGCAGAAAATCCGAAACCGTGATGGATATCCAGTGCATAAGCGACCATCATCGATACGCCGGTCAACATGGCATGGACGATATACAGAACCGGCGACAAGAACATGAACGAGAATTCAATCGGTTCCGTGATTCCTGTCAGGAACGAAGTAAAGGCGATACTGAACAGCATTCCGCCGACAATAGCTTTGCGCTCTTTTTTAGCCGTCGCATAAATCGCCAAGCAAGCTGCCGGAAGCCCGAACATCATGATCGGGAAGAACCCGGAAAGGAATGGCCCCGCTGTCGGGTCCCCTTTTAAAAAGCGGTTGATCTCGCCGCGCACAACTTCTCCGTTGGCGTCCGTGAATGTACCGAAGTCGAACCAGACAATCGTGTTGATGACATGGTGCAAACCCGTTGGCAAAAGCAAACGGTTCAAGAAGCCGTAAGCTCCTACGCCGAACATGCCGGCATTCAAAATCCAATCGCCTGCGCCGTCGATGATTCCTTGGATCGGCGGCCACGCGTAGCCGAATAGGCCAGCGAGCACAGTCATTGCAGCCGCGGTGACAATCGGCACGAAGCGCCTGCCGCCGAAGAATGCCAGCCACGCTGGAAATTTCACATCGTAAAATTTATTGTATAATAGCCCGCCGACAATTCCCGATAGAATCCCGGCAAAAACACCCATATTGATCGAATCGTTGATCGTGACGATCGCTGACGTCAATACCAGATAAGCGATCGCACCGGCGAGCGCCGCGCCGCCGTTGCTGTCATGGGCAAGTCCGAAAGCGATGCCGATCGCAAAAATGATGGCAAGGTTATCGATGATCCCCGCACCAGCTGCCGACAAGAACGGAATTCCAAGCATATCATCCTGGCCAAAGCGCAACAGCAAAGCTGCTGCAGGCAATGTAGCGATTGGGAACATCAACGATTTCCCGATTTTCTGCAGAAAACTGAACAAATGAATCCACCTCTTCTTCTTTAGTCTTAATTTTTACTATAGAGATAGTTTGTATAGATGTCTATACCAATTTATTATTTATCAGATAAATGCACACGCTTTCATTATATCTTGATAAATTGGAATAATGATTTTCAAATGTCGATATTCCGCAAAACAGCTGCGCTTGCCGCGGGCGAGCGCCAAGCCTCCTCGCTCGCTTCGCTCCCTGCGGGGTCTCGGCTGTCTCGCTTTCCCGCAGGCAAGACATTGGCCGAAGCTAGCGAGGCCAATGTCTTTGCGACGAAGCAGCGAAGCGATGCAGGAGCAGTACGGTTTTCTCCGCTGTTTTGCTTCATATCGAGAGATATCTTAGCAAAAGCGTATCAATGGGCTAGGCGAAGCGGTTTATAAAATTAATAGGTATTAATTTGTTGTTAACATGACGAACAAAGAAATTAACACGCATTAGCCGACAGTTAACCGGCACTAGCTGGAAATCCTCTCTTCAGAGCCCAAGTTCAAGAGCGTAAATGGAAGAGCCTAACACAGCTGCCGGCTGCGTTAGGCTCCTTCTCAAGCACTTGCGCATTTCGCTTTGGCGAAATGCATCCATCTGGGGGTTTGTGGCAGCAGGTTCGTCCGTTAACATGAACTAAATCGGCGTTAACATGATCTAGCCAGACCTTAACATGAAGTGCTGAAGATTCAACATGACCTAGCCAGTGGTTAACATGAAGTGTTTCGATTTTAACTGGCACTAGCTAAATCCCTCACATACAACCCATCAAAAAAAGCTGCAGACCTAAGCCTGCAGCTCTTCCCTTTCCTCAGTAAAGCAAATAATTCTTTCTCACTTCTTCGAATTCTTTCAGTTCATCTTTCCATTGCTGTTTCATTTCGTCGACAGACATGCCGTCTTTGATGCCTTGGCTGATCCAGCTATTGCCGATCAGGTTGTTGAAGAATGGCGTCAAGGTCACTTGCCCCGGATACAGGTCGTAAATGGTTTTGACGATGTGAAGTCCGGTTTCAACCGGCAAGTAAGCGTCCCGGTCGGTGATGTGGACTTGGATGCCGTGCGACAGCTTGCCGCTGTGTTTCGAGAATGCCGGCGTGAACGAGGCCGCGCGGAACGTGACGCCCTGCAATTCCAAAGCGTTCAATTCTTTTGCGAGTTCGGTACTGTTGATGAATGGTGCACCGATGAATTCGAACGGTTTGGTCGTGCCTCTTCCTTCCGACACATTCGTGCCTTCAATCAAAGCCGTGCCCGGATAAGCGAGCGCCGTATCGAGTGTCGGCATGTTCGGTGATGGGGCGACGAATTCCATGCCGGTCTCATCGTAGAACATATTACGTTCCCAGCCTGTCATCTCGACTACTGTCAAGTCAGCATTGATATCGAATTCTTCATTGAACAATTCAGCGAGTTCGCCGACGGTCATGCCATGGCGCAAAGGAATCGCATACTGGCCGACGAATGATGCAAATTCCGGATCGAGCACCGGCCCTTCCACTTTGACGCCGCCAAGCGGATTCGGGCGGTCGAGCACGATGAACGGAATGCCTTTTTCTTTAGCAGCTTCCATGGCAAGCGCCATCGTGTAGATGTACGTGTAGAAACGCGTGCCGACGTCCTGGATATCAAACAATAGCACGTCGACGCCTTCGAGCATTTCCTGTGTCGGTTTCCGGGTAGAGCCGTATAGGCTGTAAACCGGAAGGCCGGTCACTTCATCGATGTAATAATTCACGTATTGGCCGGCCTGCGCATCTCCACGGACACCGTGTTCCGGCCCGTACAATGCCGCCAATTCAACTTCCGGATCGTTGTGGAGCAAGTCCACGATGCTGTTCAGTTCCTGGTCCACGCCTGTCGGATTGGTGATCAACCCGACGTTTTTCCCTTCGATCAAGTGTTTCTGGTCTTCCAGCAACACTTCCACCCCGATGGCAAATGGTTCTTTTTTGCCTTTGCCGCGGTCTTTCGATTTGCCGTTCCCGTTGTCGTGGTTGGCGAATGCAATTGAGAGTGAAGATAAAACCAGCATAGCGGTCAATAAAAATACGATCCACTTTTTCAATGTCATCTCTCCTTGTCTCTTTAATAAGTCAATCCATGTCCATACTCATACAATAAGCCGCCTGTAAGATCCGGAATCGATACCGGCAATGTGCCGGTTGGCGATAGTTCGCCTAAAATGGTCGATGCCATCGCTTCGTAGCTCGCCGTGCGGAAGCTGTATTGCGCCAAGTACGCATCCACTTCCGGATACGCCATCACGTCATATGGGTTTTGAATCCCCACTGCAATGACCGGTGCATCGGTTGCGGCGATGATTTGGTTCGCCATCTTCATTTGCCCGCTATTCGGCGAGCGCTGTGAAACCGTGGACGTCCGTGTACCGACAACAACTGCTTTCGCCGCCTGGACTTGCGCGAGTTCCTGTTCTGTCAGCAAGCTGTCTTTTTTGATCCACACCGTATTTTCGTGGCGCGCTTTTAATCCGGCATACAGCTCATCCGAATAAACATTGCCGACAACCACAAGCGCATCTTGCGGATTCGGTGCAAGCGGCAGGACGCCTTCATTTTTCACGAGTGTAATGGATTTTTCAGAAGCCTCGCGCTCTACTTGCTGATGTTCTACCGAGCCCACCACTTGGAGGGCATTCGCTACTTTCGCTTCCAACGGCTCCGGCGTTTCTTCTTTCACGATTCCTCGCTTCAGTTTCAACGCGAGGATGCGTTTCGCAGAAGCTTCGATCCGTTCTTCGGAAATTTCACCCGAACGCACCGCTTCGTATAGACCATTTGCGACGCTTTCAAGCCCGACCGGCATCAAAACGATGTCGCTTCCGGCGTTGACCGCACGGATCACGGCGTCAACCGGTCCGAAATGGTCGGCAATCGCCTGCATGTTCAAAGCGTCTGTTAAAATGACGCCGTCATAGCCCATATCTTCCCGCATCAATTCCGTCAACACTTTATGGGATAACGTTGCTGGCAATGTGATTTCACTGCCGTCTTTCTTCGAAATGACTTTTGTGCCATCCACTTTCGGGAATGTCACGTGCGCGGTCATAATGGCGTCGATGCCTGCATCCATCGCTTTTTGGAACGGATACAATTCGACTGCTTTCAGCCTTTCCAAATCATATGGCACTTCCGGCAAGCCGATATGGGAGTCGGTTGCGGTATCGCCATGCCCAGGAAAAT
Organism: Planococcus sp. APC 3906; assembly: GCF_030407685.1. NCBI lineage: Bacteria > Bacillati > Bacillota > Bacilli > Caryophanales > Caryophanaceae > Planococcus > Planococcus sp. APC 3906. Next base: position 119,965 of record NZ_JASDCW010000005.1, read on the forward strand.
GCTTCGCTGTCGCGGCTGTGCCGGACGCTTGAAGCCCTTTCGTATACGCGACACCCAGTTCCGCCACAAGTTCTGGTTTTTCGCCGAATGAACGGACGCCGATGACCGGGTTATCCGGATTGTTATTGATGTCAAACGATGGCGCAAAGTTCATGTTGATGCCCAGTGCCGCAAGCTCTTCGCCGATCGCGTTCCCAACGTTTTCCGTGATTTCCGGAGAGCGGGTCGCGCCCAATGCCATGCTGCCTGGCATATCCGTGCCAGACTGCAGGCGGGTCACGATGCCGCCTTCTTGGTCAATCGTCATCAGCATGCCATATTTTTCGGCAGCTTCCTGGTAGTCGGCGACCAGTTTCGTCGTCTGTTCAGTCGTTACAACGTTTTCCCGAAACAGGATAACGCCGCCCAGATGGTATTGCTTCACAAGTTTTTCGATTTCCGGAAGCATGGCGGTGACGTTCTTGCCGCTCCAGTTCCTGAAGTCAGGCATCAGCATCTGTCCGACTTTTTCTTCCATCGACATGCCTGCCACCGCTTTTTCGACCACGTTATAGCGGTCGCCTTCCCCTTTGATCACCGCTGATTTCACTGGCGGTTTTCCTTTGGCGGTTTTGGCTGCCGGATCCGGCTTCACCTGCACGGCAATTTCATCCGTAAAACTGCCATCGCTTACCTTGATGAACGTTTTTCCGGGTTTCCCGAGCACCGTTACTGTTCCTTCGGCGTCTACTGAAGCCACTGATTTATTGGTAGAACTCCACTCCAAATTTTCAGAAGTTCCGGTGAAATGGCCGTCTTCATAGACGTGCAGCGCTTTGAGCGTGAATTCCCCACTTGCGCTGTCCACTTCCACTTCAGGCACATTTTGCATAATAATCAAATCAGCAGCTGCCGATTGCGCTTTCGCCGCTCCTCCGCCTGTTGCCAGTGAAGAAATCACCAAAACGGCAATCAATAGCTGCAATACAAGATATTTACGAAATCCCTCCATGTTCCATCCCCCTTTAACTTAATTGCTGCGTTCGGTCCAATCGTTTCCAGCTGGCTGCGGTTCGGCTTCGGTGCCATCGACTTGGATATTTTCTACATACCAGCCGCGCCCGTTGACCGATGCATCTGTCTCGTAGCGGAAACGGAGGTGCGTGGTATTTGCCGGCAATGCAAGCTCGGTGCTTTCCCAGCCTTCACTGTTGCCTGTGATTGGTTCTGCCACTTGGCTCCAATTCACGCCATCATTCGATGTTTCAATAAAACCGAAATCTGAGTCCCCTTCCAGTCGATGCCACGTATCAAATGACACTGTTGATGCACCTTCAGGGACAGCGATTTGCATTTCATTGTTCAATTGATCGCCGTAGCCCGCAAACCAGGCATCCGTATGTTTGGAAATCGGAGCTGGTATCGCGTCCGCAACTGCTCTTGCAAAGTCCCTGCGGATGAAGTTCGTGGAAATGGTCGTTCTCGATGGGTGCACCCGGTTTGTCAGCAAAATGGCGATCGTGTTGTTTTTCCGGTTGATGACAATGCTGGTCCCCGTATAGCCGGTATGGCCGAATGCCGAGGAATCCGCGAGCGCGTCCATGTACCAGCCTTGATTCAATTCCCAGCCAAGTCCGTGGTCATTGCCAGGAAACTCCGGAATCTGGTTGGTTTCCAGCAAACGGACCGTTTGGGCTTCCAAGATCCGTTTCCCGCCATACTTTCCGTTGTTCAAAAACATATGAGCGAATTTCGCCAGATCAGAGGCAGTCGAAAAGACGCCAGCGTGGCCTGCAACGCCGTCCAACGACCAGGCATTTTCATCGTGCACTTCGCCCCATACCATTCCGCGTCCAAGCGCTGGCTGGTATTCGGTCGCTGCAATGCGGTTTTGCAACGAAGCCGGCGGATTGTACATCGTATCTTTCATGCCGATCGGCTCGGTGATTTCCTCTTTCACAAATTCGTCGAGGCGCTTCCCAGAAAACTTCTCGATCAGCGCGCCGAGTGTGATCAGGTTCAAGTCGCTGTAAGTATATTTGGTGCCGGGGCTATTCGCGAGCTTGTGGCGCAGCGCGTATTCGATGCGGTCTTCCCGGTTTTCCCCTTGCTGATACAGCGGCACCCAAGCGGTAAATCCTGAAGTATGTGTCATGAGCTGGCGGATGGTGACGTTTTCTTTGCCGTTTTCAGCAAACTGCGGAAGGTGCATCGCTACTGGATCGTCCAATTGGAAATGCCCATCTTCGTAAAGTTTCATGGCAGCTGTTGTCGTAAAAATTTTGCTGATGGAAGCCAGATCAAAAATCGTATCTTTTTTCATTTCAACGGGATTGTCTACCAGCGTTCCCGCACCGTCGGCATACAAAGATGCAAAGCCGTAGGCATCGTGCTTCGCAATATGGCCGTTTCTCGCGACAAATGCAACAGCGCCAGGCATCGACTTAGCCGCTAGAGCGCTTTCAACAGCTTGATCGAAACCGTCGAGCGGCGCTTGAATCATTCCCGCTCCTTTTACAGAGCCTGGATGCAGCACGGGCGACATGGGCCCAGGCTGATCCCATTGCTTCGGCGATTCCGCCAAGGCCGGTGAAGCCAGCGGCGCAGTCAAGACAAGCGAGCAAATCAAAGCGGATGACAGAACTTTCAACTTCGCGTTATTTTTCATTTGTTTCCTCCTAATGATTTTTAATTGTATTTATTTACCTTTACAGATTAATATTATCTGACAATTCAATCGTTTCCCATGCCCCAATAGCGCTGTCTTTGGCAGTGATTTTTCGCTTCCCGAATTTTTCTTGCGTCACATCTGCTCATATTCCAATTCCTGGAACACTTCTTTGGTAACATGAATTTAAGAAATTAAAGTTCTCCTTTATACCCATACCAGTTGAAATTTAACTCCAGAACGAATGTGTTCAATCAATGCCAAATCTTCCTGGCAAACTTTGCCGATCACATTGACTTTGCCATCGGCCGGCAGATTTCTTTTCGTGATTTGCAGTTCTCCCTGGTAGCGGCCATAGCGCTCATTGTCGATTGTTATGCTGCCTTTTGTTCTTTCGGTGGTCTCTTCCGGATGGAGGCGGTGCGTTCCGAACAAGCCGTATTCCCTGGATTCCATCGAACGCACGACATCCCGCGCCGCGTCCAGGCGGTTCGTATGGACTCGGCTCGCAATTTCCAGCACTTCGCCGTTTTCCGTCAAGCTCTCTGCACGCAATTGGATCACGCCTTCCTCGTAAGCGGCAAATTGCGCCAAACTGCCTTCGCTGAGCGTGATATCCCCGACTAGGATTTTATCGACGAGCCCGCTCTTTTCCAATGCCGCATATGCGGCGAGCGGCGAAACGGCGCGATGCCCTTCCAATGTCGGCAAGCCTTCAAACAAAGGACCCCGGAGCTTGCCATCTCCTGGAACGAACGCCATCACCGACAACCCTTCTGCCTTTAGCCATTCGTTCACCTTGAAAAATTCCTGCGTGTCCAAACCGGTTTCCGGCCGCGGATAAAAATTATGCCACGCTTCAACCGCTTCCGTACGGAGCCCCGCAGCCTTCAGCTTAGCTAATCCCTCTTTTGTCAGCGTGCTGGCATTTAAAGCGATTTTCATCTTACCCGATAGTTCAGCAATCACCGCTTCGTCGATTCCGTAATCGATCCGCAATCCGCTGACGCCCCAATCCACAAGCCCTTCCGCATTTGCCCAGGTAAACCCCAGATGGCCGAGCGACTTGGGCGAGATATCCGCCATTAATTCCATATCGTATTTACGGGCCAGCGTCCCCAATTCCCGGAGCCGCTCTTCGTAAAGGGACGGGTCCTCTTCCGGGATGTGCAAAGAAGTGAAGATGGATGCGAACCCAAGCTTCCGTACTTTTTCAATATAAGGCTCCAGCTCTGTTGCCGAGCCTTCCCCCAAGTAAACTGATATTCCGCGCATTCTACTCTCTCCTTTTGGATAAATTAAAAAAGGGAGAATGGATCCTCCCTTTTAGCTTGGTGTCCTGTTTAGTTTTTTTACTCAATAATTTGAACTAAAGAAGTAGCATAATAAACATCGCTCCGGACGCTTTGGGCAGTGCAAAGACGATTGCTCCTGCGCAAGCTCGTCGCAAAGGAGTTGCCAAAGGTGCTTGGTAACTCCTTGACTCACGCAAGGAGCCGAGAAGAACACTCGTCTCATTGCTCCGTCTAGCCCGTTGACGCGCCTTCGCTAAGATATCTCTCGATATGGAGCAAAATAGCGGAGACGCCTGCAAAACTCTGTCCCATGTCTTGCCTGTGGCAAAAAACATGTGCTCCTGCAGCACTTTGTGCTTCGTCGCAAAGGTATTTCCCCAATTCTTGGGTCAATACCTTCGTAGCTATTTTGCGTAATATCGAATATAAATATTCATTAATTCATCTTACATAGTTCTAAAACCTAGATCCCTTCAGCCATGCGTTCTTTGAATCCGAACGTGTATGTGAAGATGAAGCCGAATACGTAGGAAACGACGAGCCCTAGGAAGTACCAGATGTATTTGCTGTCAGCGATCAGCGGGATCAACGAGATGCCGGATACGCCGATGCCTTGTGCAGCGGTGTGCATGACGGCTTGGAACGCTCCGCCAAACGCGGCTCCCATACAAGCGGTGATGAACGGCCGCCCGAGCGGCAAGGTGACGCCGTATAGCAGCGGCTCCCCGATTCCGAGGACGCCGACTGGCAACGCGCCTTTGATGATGTTGCGCAAACGCTGATTTTTCGTTTTCACGTAGATGGCGATGGTGCCTCCGACTTGGCCGGCGCCTGCCATTGCCAAAATCGGCAATAACGCGGTGCTGCCGAATGAATTCATTAATTCCAAATGGATTGGCGTCAAACCGTGGTGCAGACCTAGCATGACGAGCGGCAGGAAGAATGCGGCCAAGACGCCGCCTGCGATAACTCCACCTGCATCCAATGCAGCGATCAAGCCGGTCGTGATGACGTCCGTCAATACGCCTGCCACTGGAACGATGGCATATAAGGCAATAAAGCCGACGCCTAAAATCGTGATCAATGGTGTAAAGAGAATATCAATCGAACTGTGCATGACCGAACGCACTTTCTTTTCAACAAACGTCATCAACCAGGCAGCCAAGATGACGCCGAACAAGCCGCCGCGCCCGACTACCAGCGGTTCTCCGTAAATCACGATATCCGCAAGCAATGGATTGAATAAAATCCCGCCTGCAATCGCGCCCAGTACCGGTGTGCCGCCAAATTCTTTGGCCGTGTTCCAGCCGACTAAAATGGCTAGGTACGCAAAAACAGTGCTTCCGAGCAGCAATAAAATCTGCATGATTGTAGTGGTTTCATCAACGCCGGCGTTTTTCGCGAAGTTCGCCGTTCCGTTGATAATCCCGGAAGCGATCAAACCTGGAATTAGCGGAATGAAGATATTGCCGACTCTGCGCAAAAACAGCTTAAACGGTGTTTTGTTTTTTTGCTTCATCTTTTCCCGGTCCAATTCGGCCTTTTCACTGAAGCTCAGATTGCTTTCATCGACTGCCGTTTCTTCCCCGACTGCCAACCCGGTTTGGCTGCTCATTTCTGCCGCTACTTTATTGACCGTCCCCGGCCCTACGACGATTTGAAGCGTATCGTCTTCAACAACGCCCATGACACCATCTATTCTTTTCAAGTCATTGATATTGGCCTTGCTCTCGTCTTTCAGCGATAAACGCAGACGCGTCATACAGTGTGCAATATTTCGGATATTCTCTTTTCCCCCGACGTTGCTGAGAATATCCTGAGCCATTCTTTGTTCTTTCTTCATACTTTCCCCCCGCTCTCCCACTATTTATAAAGCTTTTCTTACAAAACCATCTGCAGCTTCCAGCTTTTCAATGGCTTCCCCTTTGGTGCATTCCAGCAAAATCATGACAATCGCCGTTTTCACATGGCGATCCGCTTTTTGATAATAAAGTTCGGCTGTTTCGTAATCCACTTGTGTGGCATCCATAATAATGCGTTTCGAACGTTCAATCAGTTTTTCATTGGTTGCCTGCACGTCCACCATCAAATTGCCGTAGGCTTTGCCGACGCCGATCATCGAAGCCGTTGAAATCATATTCAACACGAGCTTTTGCGCGGTTCCGGCTTTCAGGCGCGTCGAACCGGTCAGGATTTCTGGCCCGGTCTCGATTTCAATGGCAATTTGTGCATACTGGCTGATTTTTGCGCCCGTATTGCAGGAAAGCGCCACGGTCTTTGCCCCCACTTCAGCGGCATATTGCAAGGCGCCGATGACATAAGGCGTTCTGCCGCTTGCCGCGATGCCGATGACCGTATCATTTTTCGTCAGCGACGCCTGCTCCAATTCTTGCTTGCCGAGATCCGGATTGTCCTCGACGCCTTCTTTCGCCATTGTGAATGCGTCCATTCCGCCGGCTAAAAATCCTTTCACCACTTCCGGCGAGACACCGAACGTCGGTACACATTCTACCGCATCCAGAATTCCCAGTCTGCCGCTGGTCCCGGCACCGATATAAATCAGCCGGCCGCCTGCCTGAAACGATTCAATGGCAGCCTGCACCGCCTGTTCAATCGCTTCCATTTTTTCAGCAATTGCGCCAGGCACTGTTTCGTCTTCGCGGTTCATCGTCCGAAGAATTTCCAGCGTCGACATGCCATCCAATTTCATTGTGTCATGGTTTCTCTTTTCCGTAGACAGATTCTCTAGCATCGGCTCATCCTTTATTTGGTTATTTCTTGACTTCATTGTACCCTTAAGAAATTTCATGTCAATATAATTTATTATATTTATGAATCTTAATTTCAAATAACAGAAAAATAAAAAAGAGCTGAATAGCCAGCTCTTTTCATCTTCTCAAACTTTCCATTTCCTTGCGGGCGTCGTAGTACTGCTGCAGGACGTTCTCGCCAAGATGATGGAAAACGCTCATATACAGGGTGTCGACGACGGTCAGCTGCGTCATCCTTGACGACGTGCTGCCGATCCGGAAATCCTGTTCCACATTCGGCGTGCACAGCCGGATGTCCGCTTCTTTGTAAAGCGGCGATTTATTCAAATTGGTGATGGCGATGACCTTTGCCCCTCTTTTCTTCGCGAACCGTGCCAATTCCAGTACATCTTTCGTCTGGCCGGATGTACTGATGGCAACGAAGACGTCGTTTTCCGTCAGGTGGGGAATCAGCGATAGCATGTAATGGAAATCGAGCGACGTGATCGATTGATAGCCAAGCCGCATGAATTTGTACTGGGCATCCACCGCTGCGGTTGAAGAACCGCCGACGCCGAAAAAGACAATTTTCTGTGCGGCCTTCAACGCGTCCACCGCTTTCATCAGCTCTTTCCTGTCCATTGAATCTGCGCAGGATTCGATGGCGGATTTATTGACGTGGATCACTTTATGGAATAAATCATAAGGGGAATCTTTTTGCTGCAACACCGAGAAATCGGTCAGGTTCGTGTCGCTCAATGCCAAATCCTTCATAAGTGCGAGCTTGAAAGATTTAAAGCTGCCCATGCCGATCGATTTGCAGAAACGGATAATGGTGGCTTCGCTGACGCCGGACTTCTCCGACAGTTCTTTGGTGGTCATATGCGGGATGGCATCCGGCTGTTGGATAATATATTCGCCGATCCGCCTTTCCGCTGCCGATAATTGGCCGAGCGCCAATTCAATTTTTGTGAGCAACGATTTCATTTGAGACCTCCGACTGCGTTCAGTTTGTACACTGCCTTTTTATTGAATACTATAGGAGAACGATTTTCTCCGCAATCATTAACTCCATGTAAAATGCCTGCCCAGCTTAAAGCCAGGCAGGCATAATAATCACAAGACAGGAGTTATTTCTGTTGTCTCGGGCGGATGAGGATTTCATTGACATCGACATACGCCGGCTGTTCGACGGCATAGGAAATTGCACGGGCGATGTCTACCGCCTCCAGGAATTTCATCTCGCCGCCGGACGCGAACATGTCGAGGATGTCTTGGTCGGTAATGTGTGTCGACAGTTCGGTTGCGACCGCTCCCGGTGAAATGATCGTCGCGCGTATGTCCATCGCCGGATCGAGTTCCTGGCGCAAACCTTCCGTGATCGCGCGCACCGCGAATTTCGTTCCGCTGTATACGGCGCTGCCCGGCGTCACGTCATGGCCGGCAACCGACGCCACGTTGATGATGTGGCCGGATTTCTGTTCTTCCATCTGCGGAAGCACGGCCGCGATGCCATAAAGCACGCCTTTGATATTGACGTCGACCATCTGGTCCCATTCGGCGATTTTCCGTTTGTTCATGAACGACAACGGCATCAAGCCAGCATTGTTGACGAGGACGTCGATGCGGCCGAACTTTTCAATCGCGGCATCTGCGAGCGCCTGCATTTCATCTGCTGAAGTTACGTCCGTCACTTTGATTTCGGCGGTGCCGTCCATCGCTTCGATTTCCTGCTTCAATTGGACCAGGCGATCTTCGCGGCGCGCCGCGAGCATCACCGAATAGCCTTTTCTGGCAAGCTCCTTCGCTGTCGCTTGCCCGATTCCGCTGCTTGCACCTGTAATGATTGCTGTTTTTGTGTTTGCCATAATTTCTTCCAGCTCCGTTTCTAGGGTGTGATTTCATTTTACTGCTCTTTTCAAACTCTACCGTTCCCGGGACAGCGTGTAAACTATCATGCTCAATCCTTGCGGTCGGTTTTCCCATAAAAAAACTGCACCGAATTTCGCCGCATAAGCTGGCGAGTCCGGTGCAGTTTCTCTCATTTATTTTTCAACGGTTACCATGCCGTATGAAGTGATGGCGTTCCACATCGATTCCGGGATGTCGAGTTTGCCGACCATCTCCTGCGGAATCGTTTCATGGATTTCCTGTTCTCTGCCTTGCTTCACTTTTTCGGTCCATTCCGGATCGACCAGCGCTTGGCGGCCCATGGCGACGATATCGGCACCTTCTTCGAGCGCTGCCACTGCATCTTCCGGCTTTTTGACGCTGCCGACCACGACAAACGGCACACGGCCATTGATCTGTTTCGACAGAATTTCAACGATGCTGCCTTGTGCTGCAGCGCCGCGCGGCTGTTTCTTGAATTCGAATAAAGACACGTGGACGTAATGGATGCCGCCTTCAATCAACTTCTCAACAAGCACTTTTGTGTCTTCAATCGTGTAGCCGACCGAGTCTTCGTTGTTTTCTTCAGGCGACAAGCGGTAGCCGATGATGAAGCTGTCGTCTGCGTATTGCGCAGCCGTTTTCTTCACTTCGTCCAATACCGCCATTGAGAAACTCAAACGGTTTTCCAGGCTGCCGCCCCATTTGTCTTCGCGCTGATTGAATGTCGCGGAAACGAATTGCTGGATCAAATACGTGTTCGCGCCGTGGATTTCCACGCCGTCAAATCCGGCTTCGATCGCGCGGCGCGTCGTCTCGCCGAAATCACGGATGATGTCGTCGATTTCAGCAGCCGTCAATTCCCGCGGCGTCGGTTTTCCTTCAGGCCCTGCCACTGCGCTCGGTGCCACTGTTTCGTTCGCAGCGATCAAATCCGGCTGGCCTTGGCGGCCGCCGTGCTGCATCTGCAGAATCGCTTTGCTGCCATTCGCTTTCATTTCATCTGCCAGCTTTTTCAAGCGCGGCAATGCTTTGTCATCAAACCCGATAAATTGGTTCGGGAACGCGATGCCGTTTTCAGAGATGGCGATGCAGGCTGAAACGAACAAGCCGCCAATGTTCGACCGGCGGTTATAATACTCAAGTTCTGCGTCGGACACCGTACCATCGGGATTTCCTGAATAAGTCGTCATGGGTGCAACGCCTAAGCGGTCCTGCAAAACAACACCGTTCGGCAAGGTGATTTCTTCGAATAAAGATTTATAGTTTGGATTCATGTGAATTCCTCTTTTCTTTTGTCTATAGGTATATCAAAATATCATAGGATTAGGACAACTACAAGAATACAGGCTCGCCGGTGTGTAATTTTTGATTCCTTTTAAAAGCAGTGGTAAGCTCCTCTACAGACAAATTAGAAGGAGTGTTTTACATGGCACCTACAACGTATAAAGAGATCCACTTGGTCAACCGTCCAGAAGGCATGCCTTCAGACGACGATTTCAAATTCGTGGAACAAACGGTCCCCGCGCTGCAAGACGGCGAAATCCTGTTAAAAACGCTTTACTTGTCGGTCGACCCGTACATGCGCGGCCGCATGCAGGATGCAAAATCCTATATCGCACCATTCCAGCTCAATGAAGCCATCACCGGCGGCGTGCTCGCTGAAGTGATCGCTTCGGAGTCGCCGCAATTCAAGCAAGGCGACATCGTCAACGGCAACCTCAAATGGGGAGAATACAATATTGCAAAAGCGGATGGCCTCCAAAAAGTCGATCCATCGATTGCACCGATCACGACACGCCTCGGCGTTTTGGGGCTGACCGGCTTAACCGCCTATTTCGGTTTGCTCGATATCGGCAAGCCGCAAGCAGGTGAAACGGTCGTCGTTTCAGGTGCTGCGGGCGCCGTTGGTTCAATCGTCGGCCAAATCGCGAAATTAAAAGGTGCGAAAGCGGTCGGCATCGCGGGCTCGGACGAAAAAATTGATTACTTGATCAACGAGCTCGGCTTCGACGCCGCGGTTAATTACAAAAAAGACAGCTTTGCAGAAGACTTGGCTAACGCGTTGCCGGACGGCGTCGATGTCTATTTCGACAATGTCGGTGGTGACGTATCGGATGCCGTCATGCGCTTGTTGAACCGCAATGCACGCATTCCGTTGTGTGGAGCGATTTCTTCCTATAACGCTGCAGGCAAGGACCTCGGACCTCGCATCCAGACGTCGCTCATCAAAACAAGCTCGATGATGCAAGGCTTCACGCTTGGCAATTACGCGGCAGATTTTGAAAAAGGTGCGACGGAACTTGGCCAATGGCTGCAGGCTGGCAAGCTGAAATACGAAGAAACAATCGTTGAAGGCTTTGAAAACACGCCGCAGGCATTCCTCGGCTTATTCCAAGGCAGCAATGTCGGCAAGCAATTGGTGAAAGTGGCAGATCCGGATTTCGCGAAACTGTAATCATCGCGAGTCCCATTCATCAAAAAAAGCGTACAAAGCGGAAAGCCGCTTTGTACGCTTTTTCAATTGATATCACGCACCATCCGAATGATGATACGTGGAATATAGAGGATTATTTCCGCTATTCCGAGAAAGAACTCGGCCACATCCCATATCCACGTTCGATCTTTCTTGTCTTTTCTCCACCTTTTCTTCTTCATCAGCCGCCGCCCCTTTGCCGGTTTGAAACTTAATACGCGGATAATCCAAAAAGGTTTCAGATGATGAGAGGCTTTATTCCACTGATAAAGAAAACGCCTCCGCGAGCAGACTCAGCATCTTCATGCGGTTGGCTGCGCCTGATACATTCGGGATGACGGTTACTTCATCGGCGCCGTACACGTCCGCGAGCCGGACGATTTCCGCCTTCACGGTTTCGGCATCGCCGATGATCATGCGTTCCCGGTTTTTCTCCACTTTTTCGCGCTCGCTTCGGCTGAAGCCGCGGCGTTCCGCAGTGTCGATGGACGGGTAATACGGAGGCGGCGTCTCGGATTCAACAAACAGCAGCCACAAATCGAGCGCTTGCGCCAGCCTTTCCGCTTCTTCTGTAGTATCGGCGACGACAGCGAAAACAGCGATGGCGACATGCGGTTCTGCCAATAAATCCGACGGGCGGAACTTTTCCCGGTATGCCGCAACGGCTTCCGCACCGTCAGCAGCGGGCCGCGCAAAATGGGCGAACGCATAAGCGAGGCCGTTCTTTGCCGCAATGGCGGCACTGCCGTGGCCGGTGCCGAGCAGCCACATCTCCGGCGCTGTTTCGGTGATCGGCGTCGCCACGAGCTGGCGGAATCGGTGCGTTCTTTCCGTGTCATCGGTGAAGTATTTCTGCAGATCCTGGATCTGTTGTTCGTAAGATACTTTGATGCCTTTGCTTTCATTGAGCGCCTGGTTGACGTCTTTGTAGCTGCGCGAACGGCCGATGCCCAGGTCGATGCGGTCCGGATGCAGCGCTTCGAGCATGCGGAAATTCTCCGCCACTTTATAGGAACTGTAATGCGGCAGCATGACGCCTCCCGACCCGATGCGGATCCGCTCCGTCGAAGCCGCCAATTGCATCATCAGCATTTCCGGTGAACTGCCGGCGACCGACAGCACCTTGTGATGCTCCGCCACCCAAAAGCGCCGGTAGCCGAGCCGGTCTGCGAGCTTGGCCAGTTCAATTGTCTGCAGCAGCGCATCGCGCGCGGCCGCTCCCTCGTCGATCGGCGAGTAGTCGAGTATATTCAAAGCAAACACAAATCCCACTCCTGACATTTCCTGATGGCATAAGTTTATCATAATCGGAAATGCAGTTCCCAACGCCAGCTTGTCGGCAAAAAGTGAGCCGGTTGTTCTTTATTCAAATAGATTTCTTTCAAATGGACGAATAAACACACAAAAGCGCCGACTCCTAAAGGCAGGAGCCGGCGCTTTCCGCACTTATAAAGGAAGATCCATGATGCCGAACGTATATCTCGTCTCGCTTGTGTAACGCTCGCCTTTCTCCAAAATAGCGGAAGGAAAATGCGGCTGGTGAACCGAATCGGGCAAGCCTTGTGTTTCTAAGCATAAGCCTAAATAATTGCATGCTTTGGAGCCGTTGAATGAATAAGAGCCTTTCAAACTATTTCCTGTATAAAGAACCACCGTTGGCTCAGTCGTTTCGACTCTCAATTTCCGGCCGCTTTCTTCGTCTTCCAGCTTGATTCTTCCCCTTTGGTTATTACCCAAGATAAACGGATGATCGTATCCGCATCCTGCATAAAGATTTTGGGGATGGCCTGATACTGTACCATCATAGATTTTTCGGCCATTTCGAAAATCAAACACTGAGTTTGCCACTGGCAACAGCTCACCTGTCGGAATCAGCTCTTTATCTAACTCAAGAAACTCGCAACTATCGAGTGTTAATCGATGCTTCAATATATCGCGCTTCAAATTGCCGCTTAAATTGAAATAACTGTGATTCGTGAGATTCACTAAAGTCGTTTGGTCAGAAATAGCTGAATAAGAAATGGCAAGTTCATCCGTGTCATCGCGGACCGAATATGTAACGGACAGTTTAAGGTTTCCTGGATAACCTTCTTCACCGTCTGGACTTAAGTAAGTGAATTCAATACTCGCTCCATCCTCTTTCTGAATTACATTTGAATCCCATAATACATGGCTGAATCCTTTATTTCCTCCATGTAAATGATGGCCGCCAGCATTTGCCGCAAGCTGATAATGCTTTCCTTCAAGCGAAAAAGCTCCGCCTTTGATCCTGCCGGCAAAACGCCCTGCAACCGCTCCAAGAAAATGCGGATTGCTGCCGTATTCCTCCAACGTCTCGAAACCCAGCACTACATTTTCCAATTTGCCGTGACGGTCCAGGGCCATAATACCTGTGATGATACAGCCCCAGTTTATGCATGACACCCGAAAGCCATTGGCATTTTCAATGGTGAATAAAGTCACAGGGCGCCCTTCCAACTGGCCGAATAATCGCTGTTCCACTTTCATCGGCTTCAACCCTTCCCTTTAAAATCCATTGAAATCGCCTTTGTGGTTTTACTCGCTTCAAAGCAAGCATCGAGAACCCGCATATTGCGAATGGTTGAATCCGCTGTGATTGCAAGCGGTGAACCGCTTAAAACCGCCGAAGAGAAATGTTCAACTTCCAGCCGGTAAAGGTCCCCATGAATTTCTTCTTTCCGCGAACTGCCTGCCGTTTCTACAACGATGACCCCCACTCCCGCATTGATATCCGGGCGGAAAGCATACGGCACTTTAATGGTACCTTTAGTTCCGATCACTTCGTATTCGTTCCGGCTGGCCATATCAAAGCTGCAGTCAAAAATTGCAGCTATGCCATTGTCGAGTTTCAAATTGACACTTGCCGACATATCGACCCCAGCAGCCGCATCGATTTCGGAAACTGCATGCACTTCCACCGGTTCTGCTTCCGACAGGTGCCTCACTGCCTGAATGCAATAGCAGCCAAGGTCGTATAAAGCGCCCCCGCCCATACTTTTATCCATCCGGATATCCTTCACGCGATTTTCCAGGTAAAACGAATGGCTCGAACGGATCAATTTTACATCGCCGATTTCTCCGGAAGCCATGATTTCTTTGACCCGTGCATGTTGGGGATGTAGCTGGTACATGAAGCCTTCCATGAACTTCACTCCTGCAGACTGGCATGTCGCTATCATTCCCTCGGCATCCGCTGCAGTCAATGCAGCCGGTTTCTCGCAAAGGATATGCTTTCCTGCCGCTGCCGCTTTGAGCACCCATTCCTTATGCAGATGGTTAGGGAGCGGGATATAAACCGCGTCAATCGCTGGATCAGCCACTATCTCTTCATAACTTTCGTATGCTTTCGGTATATTCAACCGCGATGCAATGGCATGGACTTTATTGCTGCGGCTGGCAATTGCCGACACCTCTGCATTTTCGGCGCGGAAAATAGCCGGTATGAGCTGGCTCTGTGCAATATTCGCTGTACTGATAATGCCCCAACGCACTTTCTTCATTGCCATTCCTCTCTTCTGTTCATCGTTTTTTTAATATATCAAAGTTCCAGCTTTTCTTCGTTTTTAAACCTTCGCCCATTTTTCATTATCGAGAAAATGGCTTTGGCTGCAAACAAGAGCCTCAACTGGTTAGCTGAGGCTCTTGTTTTTTCGGGCTACTTGCGGAACGCCAAAAGTTTCGTATTCAGCTCTTTTGTTTTTCCGTATACCTCTTGATAAATAGCGAATATCTTTTTATATGTTTCTACATTTGCCGGAATCGGCTGGAATCGGCGATCCTCTTTCAAAAACTGATCTGCGCAATCTTTCAATGAATCGAACCACTCACATCCATAAGCGGCGAGCATTGCTGCCCCCATGCCTGGGCCTTCTTCACTTTCAAGCCGGATGATTTTCGCATCGAAAATATCCGCCTGCATTTGTAGCCATTCTTCATTTCGTGCCCCGCCGCCAATCGATACGATGGCGTCAATCCGTTTGCCGTTTCGGCGAAAAATATCAATGGATTCATTTAATGAAAAGGTGATTCCTTCAAGCACGGCCCGGACGAAATCTTTTCGACGGTGTGAGCTGTCCATGCCGATAAAACTTGCGCGGATTGCGGCATCTGCATGAGGTGTCCGCTCGCCGGCCAAATACGGGGTGAACAGCAAGCCGTTCGCTCCGGGAGGCACCGAACTGACATCTGCCAATAAATCCTCAAACGATTCGCTTTCCGCGAAAACGTCTTTGAACCACGTCAAGCTATGCCCTGCGGCAAGCGTCACACCCATTGTGTAGAACGCATCCGGTGCTGCATGATTGAAATAATGGACCTTGCTGCCAAAGTCTTTGCTGCCGTCTGCTTCATATGACAACACTACGCCGGAAGTTCCGATGCTGCACAAAGTTTTGCCGTCTTCCAGTATCCCCGAACCGATTGCGCCGCAAGCATTATCAGCCCCACCGGCAAAAACGCGGGTGGCGGCACTCAGTCCAGAAACTTCCGCGTATTCAGCTGCAATCGTGCCGACCTCTTCGTGCGAATAAACAAGTGGCGGACATAATGATGGCGTGATTCCCAGCAAATCGCATATTTCCAAACTCCACTCTTTTTTTCCGATATCCATAAGAAGCGTACCGGCTGCATCGGAAAATTCCATCTGCAGCTGGCCAGTCATCTTAAAGCGCAAATAATCTTTCGGCAGCACAAATGACTTCGCTTGATTGAAAATTTCAGGCTCGAATTGTTTGACCCATAGCAATTTGGGCAGCGTGAACCCTTCGAGTGCCGGGTTTTTCGTAATCTCCAGCAGCCGCTCTTCACCGATCACATCATAAATATGCTGGCATTGCGCGGTTGTCCGCGTATCGTTCCATAAAATGGCTGGGCGCAGCACTTCATTGTTTCCATCCAGCAGGACTAACCCATGCATCTGCCCTGAGAAACTGATGCCTTCGATGTCTTCCGCATTGCCTCCCCACCCGTTTAAGAGCTCAAGCAAACCGGCTGTTGTCTGGTTCACCCAGTCTGCCGGATTTTGCTCGCTATAGCCTGATTTCTCTTGAATTAGCGCAAAAGGCTTTGAAACGCTGCGGACAACTTCGCCTAGCTGGCCAACCAGCAAAATCTTTACTGCACTTGTTCCTAAATCTACCCCGATTACGTATTTCATGGCGACCGCTCTCCTACCTTTTTCAAACTTAATGCTTATTTGAAGCTTGCTGTTTTCGCGAAAGCCTGCAGTAAATACTGGTTGATTGTCGATTTGATTTGCTCTTGGTGTCCGGAACGTTGTTTAATATCGGCCAATCCAAGCGCATGGGCTTCGAGTTTATGGAAATCGGTGCTGCCGGAAACAATATCAAGCCCGATGCCTTCTGTGTATGTGCTGTAACGGTCAGCAATTACATTTTCCAGTACTTTGTCATCGATCAAGTTCTGTGCAACTTGCAGGCCTACCGCGAAGGCATCCATGCCTGCGATATGTGCGTGGAATAAATCTTCCTGCTCGAATGAGCCACGGCGAACTTTCGCATCAAAGTTCAAACCGCCGCGGCCAAGGCCGCCATTCTGAAGAATTTCGTACATGGCAAGAGTCGTCGTCCACAAATCTGTCGGGAACTCATCCGTGTCCCATCCGAGAAGCGGATTGCCTTGGTTGGCATCCACTGAACCCAGCATATTGTTGATGCGCGCATAATGAAGCTCGTGCTCGAATGTATGGCCGGCAAGCGTCGCGTGATTCGCTTCAATATTGAATTTGAAATGATCCTGCAAGCCATAGCTCTGCAAGAATGCATGTCCTGTTGCCACATCGTAATCGTATTGGTGAGTTGTTGGTTCTTTCGGTTTTGGCTCAATCAGGAATTGGCCATCAAAACCGATTTCTTTAGCGTAATCCACTGCCATGTGATAAAAGCGTCCCAAATTATCCAATTCCAATTTCATGTTGGTATTCAAAAGCGTATCATAGCCTTCACGCCCGCCCCAGAAAACATAGTTTTCAGCACCAAGCTCTTTGCCGATTTCCAAGCCTTTTTTCACTTTTGCCGCAGAGTAAGCATATACATCGGCATTGCTTGAAGTTGCTGCGCCATGGATAAAGCGCGGATGTGTAAAGTTGTTCGCTGTATTCCAAAGCAGCTTCGCTTTGCTGTCTTTCATGTAATCTTTGATCATGCCGACAATCACGTCCAAATTCTGGTTGGACTCTCTTAAGTTGCTGCCTTCTGGAGCAACATCCGCATCATGGAAGCAGAAAAATGGAACATCCAGTTTATTGTAGAATTCGAAAGAAGCTTCAACTCGCGCTTTCGCCAAATCCATGCCGGAGAACTTGTCCCAAGAACGGTCCATTGTCCCAGCTCCGAATGGATCTGATCCATCCATTGTGAATGTATGCCAGTAGGAAACCGCATAGCGCAGGATTTCTTCCATGGTTTTGTCGCCGACTTTTTCGTTCGGGTTGTAGAATTTAAATGCATAGGGATTCGTGGATGATGCACCTTCGAATTCGATTTTGTTGATATTCTGGAAATATGCCATAGTTTTTGCCTCCAATGATCTATATTTATGTACTGGTAAACCGAAAATAATCGTGAAATAAATGTAAAGGCTTTCATTTTTGATTATAACAATATACAATTAGTTTGTCTATTGATTGAACTAAGTTTATTGAAATGAATCGTATTATTTAAAATAATCATTTTATATACAGCCCATTTGCATTGAACTATCATTTGCCTTAAGCGATGGCCAAAATATTCGTTGTATAATAAAGCAACACAACACAAACAAAGGCGGTTTCCTATGGACTCTACAAGAGGTTTAATATATAGCGTGACAGAATGGATCACGCGCTTTGCTTATTTGAATTTATTATTACTCGTGTTTTCATTACTTGGCGGCGTAATCCTTGGTTTTTTTCCGGCACTGACTGCCATGTTTGCCGTCATCAGGCAATGGCTAAGAGGCAACACGGATATGCCAGTGCTGAAAACTTATTGGGATTATTACCGGAAAGATTTTTGGAAAAGCAATGTGATTGGCTTGTTTGTTGGCAGCATCATTGCCTTGATCGCCATCGATATCCTCTTTATCCAGGCTAACGGCAGCACTGGATTAGCTTGGACAAACATTCCGCTATTTGCTTTTATGCTGTTGTTCCTGCTGTTTTTGTTCCACCTCTTCCCCACCTTCGCGCATTACGACGTTTCAGCAGGAAAAGTGATCAAGCATGCGTTTTTGCTTACGCTTGTCAATCCCGTCAGCAGCCTGTTCATTTTGTTGTGCTTGGTGCCGCTCGTTTTCATCATGCAGCTTGCCCCGGCACTCGCGTTCATCTTCGGTGGCAGTGTCTATGCCTTTGTCACAATGTGGATCACGATGAAGGCTTTTGACAAAGCCCAGCAGAAAAACATGGCAGCTTCCAGCCATTGAAAAAAGCTTCACCCGACAGGAATCGATTTCCTGATCGGGTGAAGCTTTTTTTGCATGTTCAGCCTTTTACTGCACTGGAAGAAATCCCTTCCACGACTTTATTGCTGAAAAAGATGAACGCAATGATGATTGGCAAAACGCTGATGATCAATGTAGCGCCGATTGCGCCCCAATCGGTCATGTATTGGCCGATGAAGTTTTGGATGCCGACAGTCAAGGTCTTATACTTTTCAGAACTGATAAACGTATTGACGAAGACAAACTCGTTCCAATTGTAAATCATGTTGATGACAATCGTTGTCGCCATAATCGGCGTCGTCATCGGCAAAATCACCTGAAAGAACATGCGGTTCACTGAACAGCCGTCAATCACGGCAGCCTCTTCGACTTCATGCGGCAATGTATAGTAGAACCCGAGCAGAATCATCATTGTTATGGGCAGGTTGTATGCCGTATACGTCAATACAATGGCCAGTGGATTATCAATCAGGTTGACGCTTAGGAACATGCTATAAAGCGGGATCAATGCCGAGTGGATCGGAATCATCAAGCCGATCATGATCATGCCAAGCACGAATTTGCTCAACTTCCACCTCATGCGGGTAATGGCAAAAGTCGCCATACTGGCGAACAGCACCGTCAAAACGATGGACACCGCTGTGATCCATACACTATTGAAAAAATAAACACTGATGCCGCCGTCCCAAACTTTCAGGTAGTTTTCCCATCTCAATTCTGTCGGTAGCGCAAATGGCGAGCCGGCGAAAATCTCTTGGTTGCTCTTCAAGGAAAAGACGAACAGCCAAATGAGGGGCAGGATTTGGAATAGCGCTACGACAATCAGGGACAGATAGAGAAGAAAGTAACCAATGCGCTTCATTATATTGCCCTCCTCTTAATATTCGATTCTTTCTTTCGTTTCCGTTGCTTTGCGGATAATGAACGTCACGATCAAGGTGATGATCAGTAGCAAGAAACCGATGGCGCTGCCGTAGCCAAAGTTATAGCTCGAGAATGCCAGTTTATACATATAAGATGCCATTACTTCACTGGCCCCGTTCGGCCCGCCGGCAGTCATTACATAAATCAAGTCAAAGTATTTCAAAGAGCCGACAATCGCCAAGACGATTGTAACGCTGACCACTTCTTTGATGAGCGGCAATTTGATCCGCGTTGCAATTTGGAACGGTGTTGCCCCATCAATCCGCGCTGCTTCAATAAGCGATTCGGGGATGTTTTTCAAAGCTGCGTAGTAAATCAATATGTAGAAACCAGCGTATTGCCACAAAATCGGCACGAAAATCGCAAACAGCACGAGCGATGGATCGGCCAGCCAAGCCGGCGGGTTTTCTACTCCGATTTTGACCAGAAATGCATTTAAAATTCCGTTCGTCGGGTTATAGACTTTGACCCAAAGCTGCGCGATTGCCACTGATGACAAAAGCATCGGAATCAAGTAGATTTTGCGCAGCATATCCGCTCCTTTTATCTTGGAAGCCAAGATAAAAGAAACAACCAGATAAATCGCCAAACTGAGTGCAGAGAAAAGCGCCAGCAAAAAAGAGTGCAGCGCACTGTTCCAGAACAGCTTGTCCTGGAGTCCGGCAATGTAGTTGTCCAGTCCGATAAATGTCTTCGCGCCAATGCCATCCCACTCCATCAATCCATAATATCCCGACAAGCCGAGAGGTATAAAGATCAATACAGTGACCAATAACAGAGCCGGTGCCATATAAAAAGCTATAAATAGCTTATTGGACATGACTTTGTTCATCACATTCAACTCCATATCTTAGAAAGGAGAAGAGGACAATCCAACATTCAGGATCTGTCCCCTTCTTCCTTCATATAATTTTGCAGAACCGCAATTACTGCCTGTTATTTTGAAAGGGCATCTTCATGGGCTTTTGTGAAATCTTCCGGAGTCATTTCATTTCCGAAGAGTGCTTGGATAGAATCCAAATGCGTTTGTGCTACACCCGGACTCATTTGAACATCCGCAAATAATGTGATGTTGCTTGCGTTATTCAGTTCGTTCAAAATATCCGTATACATTTGCGGAAGCTCCAAAGCCGCTGCATCCACTTTTGTCGCTGGGATTACGCCAGCTTCCGTAACCGCTTTTTCGCCCCATTCTTTTACAAAGTAAGCAGCGAAATCTTTTGCTTCTTCTTTCACTTCAGAGTCTTCCGCTACGAACAAACCAACTCCCGGTCCGCCGACATAGCTGTCCATGTCTCCAGCACCGTCAACCGTTGGGAATTTCAAGTATTGAACCGAATCTCTGAATTCCTGCGGCACGTCTTCATTTGTCGTGAAGTTTGGAAGATCCCAAGTCGCGATCAAGTACATCGGTGCTTGGCCGGTCATGAACATCGACTTCGCTTCTTCATCGGCAAGTCCGTTAAACCCATCGACAAATGCTCCTGCGTCTACAAGCGTCTGCACTTCTTCAGCTGCTTTCACAAGCGCCGGGTCTTCAAAGCTGCCAGAACGATCGATTGCCTTGTTGAGCACTTCCGCTCCGCCAATGCGGTCCGCCAGGTACATATACCACATTGATCCTGTCCAAGAATCTCTGTTTCCTAACGCGATCGGCTGTACGCCTTCTGCACGGAATTCTTTTACTACATTCAATAATTCTTCATATGTCTTTGGAGCTTCAAGGCCATATTCGTTAAACATTTGATCGTTATAATAAAGCGTTACAATGTTCAGTTCTAATGGAAGGCCGTACGTTTTGCCATCCAGCGCATATGCTTCAGCAGTTCCTGGAACAAATGCATCTTTCAAATCGGATTCGATTACATCATCAAGTGGTGCAAACATTTTTCCGCCGACGTATGGCTCAAGGAAACCAGCCGACCATGTAAGCCCGACATCCGGCAATTCTTTCGAGGTGGAGAGAACACGAAGCTTATCCTTATATTGCTCATTGCTCAATACTTCCAAATCTACACTTACGCCTTCGTTTTCTTTTTCGTAATCAGCGATGATGTCGTTCACGACGTCATAATGCTTTTTCGAACTTCCCTCAGGCCATAAATGCATAAACTTTATTTCAGTGTCTCCACTTGCATTTGCTGATTCCTTTGAATCTGATGAGCATCCTGCCAATAACATTGTTGAAACGACTGCGGATAAAGCGATTGTAAGCGGTTTCTTGAACTTCATTTTTTTCTCCCCCATCTCATATCTGTTGTTACAACAATTTTCAGATTATTGTTGTATGCGTTTTCATTATAGCAAAGGGTAGCTTGTTAGTCTAGTGGATAAACAAAGTTTTCTTTTTAGGTTATACTGTCTTTATAGGAGCTTGTTTGATAGATTAAAATTAATCATCCCCATCATCCGGACATAGATGAAGAAAGCGCATCATGAACGTTTTTGCCAGGATCAAAAGAAAATAACGGAAAGAGATGAGTCGAATGAAGATAGGCGTCAACCAAACGTGGAATCATCATGTAGTTAAAGAAGGCAATAAATCTTTGGTATTGGACAAAATCAAGAACCACTACCCTATTTCAAGGGCAGCGGTTGCAAGCCAAATCGGGCTGAACAAAGGGACGGTCTCTTCCCTGGTCAACGATTTGCTGGAAGATCATTTAATCTATGAATCCGGTCCAGGAGAATCCAGCGGCGGCAGGCGTCCAGTCATGCTCCTATTCAATGGGACTGCGGGCTATACGATCGGCATCGATTTAGGCGTCAATTATTTGCTGGGCATCTTATCAGACCTCGAAGGAAATGTCGTCATGCAAAAAGAAGCACGGTATAAAAAAACTTCTTATGAAGCGATTGAAGGAAAACTGTTCGAAACCATTGATGAACTGATGGCTTCTGCACCTGAAAGCCCTCACGGAATCGTCGGCATCGGTGTCGGCGTACCGGGAATTGTCGATACTAGCGGCGAAATTCTGCTTGCGCCCAATTTGAATTGGAAAAACATCAACTTGAAAAAAGTTCTTGAGAAGAAATACAGCTTGCCGGTCATTATTGAAAACGAAGCGAATGCAGGAGCCTATGGCGAGAAGAAATTTGGCGCCGGCAAGGATTGTGAAAACATCATTTACGTTTCTGCCGGAATCGGCATTGGTGTCGGCTTGATCTTAAATGGTGTTTTGTATAAAGGCGCCCATGGATTTTCAG
This sequence comes from Planococcus sp. APC 3906, assembly GCF_030407685.1. Taxonomy (NCBI): domain Bacteria; kingdom Bacillati; phylum Bacillota; class Bacilli; order Caryophanales; family Caryophanaceae; genus Planococcus; species Planococcus sp. APC 3906. Next base: position 142,615 of record NZ_JASDCW010000005.1, read on the forward strand.
GTGAAATGGGCCATATGACCATCCAAGTCGACGGACCGAAATGCCGCTGCGGCAATCAGGGATGCTGGGAACTTTACGCTTCTGAGCAAGCATTGATCGACAGAGCTGAAAAACTCGGCATGTGCCCTGGGCAGCATGATTTCGACTTGTCTGATTTGCTGGCACTCGCTGAACAAGGAAACAAACAAGTCATTGAGCTGTTCGAACAAACCGGCGATTACCTAGGAGTCGGCATCAACAACATCATCAATACATTCAATCCGCAGCAAGTGATCATCGGCAACCGCATGGCAACAGCCAAAGACTGGCTTGAACAAGCCATGAACAAGCGGATAGCGAATCAGGCGCTATGGTTTCAGCAGAATGACCTGCAGATCAATTTCTCAGAGCTCACGACTCTTTCTACGGCACTCGGTGTTGCTGCTTTTTCAATCGAAAACTTCTTAAGCGTCTGCATGCAGCCAAAAATGACCATGCGTTATTAAAAATAAAAACTGTTCAGATTACTTAGTTTACTCATTAGACTAAGTAGTGTATGATCGGATATAACTTGAAAAACAACTAATTTTCGATTCCTTTCTTTTCTTTGATGCCCCCCGAAAAGAAGCGTGCAATCGTTTATTAGTTTTTTTCGGGTGCTTTTCCGCCGTTCGGTGTAAGCACTTACATATCAGAATGGGCGGGCTTCCAAAATACTTCATAAAGGGTGACGAAAATTGACAACAATTCAAAATCCGATTTTACCAGGATTTAATCCGGACCCGAGTATTTGCCGGGTTGGAGAAGATTATTACATCGCCGTTTCCACTTTCGAATGGTTTCCAGGCGTCGGCATATACCATTCCAAAGATCTCAAAAACTGGCGTTTGATTTCCCGCCCCTTAAATCGGCTCAGCCAATTGAACATGATGGGCAATCCCAATTCAGGCGGCGTCTGGGCTCCAGCCCTTTCCCACAGCGACGGCCAGTTCTGGCTGATTTTCACGGATGTCAAAGTAACCGAAGGACAGTGGAAAGATTGCCATAATTATTTGGTCACCTGCAATGCGATCGACGGCGAATGGTCTGAACCGATTTACTTGAACAGCTCCGGCTTCGACCCTTCTCTTTTCCATGATGAATCCGGCAAGAAATATCTTGTAAATATGAATTGGGACCACCGCATGGGGCATCACAATTTCTATGGCATTTCACTGCAGGAATACAGCGTCGAGCAGCAAAAACTGGTCGGCAAAGCGGAAATCATTTTCAAAGGCACGGACGTTATGTTGACAGAAGCTCCCCATCTTTACAAAATTGATGATTATTATTATTTATTGACTGCTGAAGGCGGAACGAAATACGATCACCAGGCAACGATTGCGCGCTCCAAAGAGTTGCGCGGACCATACGAAGTGCATCCTGAAAACCCGCTGATCACTTCGTTTTTCTCGCCTAGAAATCCGCTGCAAAAATCGGGGCATGCATCGATTGTCCATACGCATACCGATGAATGGTTCCTTGTGCATTTAACAGGCCGGCCCCTGCCAAGAACCGGGCAGGCTTTGCTCGACCCGCGCGGTTTCTGTCCGCTTGGACGCGAAACAGCTATCCAACGGCTTGAATGGAAAGACAGCTGGCCGTATGTCGTCGGCGGCAATGAGCCTTCGCTCCAAATTGAAGGGCCGGCAATCGAAGAAGTCCGATGGGAACCGGATTTCCCGGAGAAAGATGATTTTGAAGCTGATTTCTTGAATGCTCATTTTCAGACTTTGCGCATTCCGCTTGGCGAGCAGATCGTTTCTTTGAAAGAAAATCCTGGCCATCTCCGGATTCGCGGCAAGGAGTCGCTTACGTCAAAATTCACACAGGCATTCGTTGCGAGACGCTGGCAGCATTTCCACTTTACAGCCGAAACGAAAGTCGCCTTCAACCCGGACACGTTCCAGCAGGCGGCAGGCTTGGTCAACTATTACAATACGGAGAACTGGACAGCGCTTCAAATTACGTGGAATGAAGAAAAAGGCCGTGTTCTCGACATCATGTCCTGCGACAATTTCACATTCGATCAGCCGCTCCAAGGCAAGGAAATTTCCATTCCGGAAGAAGTCGGCTCCGTTTATTTGAAAGTGGATGTCCAAGCAGACACTTATCATTATTCCTATTCTTTTGATGGTGAAAGCTGGAGCCAAATCCCTGTCACGTTGGGTTCGCATAAATTATCTGATGACTATATCCAAGGCGGCGGTTTCTTCACCGGCGCATTCGTTGGCATGCAATGCCAAGATACTTCCGGTCAAAATCTGCCAGCCGATTTTGATTATTTTATTTATAAATCGAACGAATAAATACAAAAAAGAGCCGCTCAGAATCATGAGCGGCTCTTTTTCCATTTATTCGAATATACTTCCTTATGCATTGAATATACTGTCTGTTGCGCTGCAAATACTTGCCGTCGGACACTGAATACTTCCCCACAAATCGAAAATACTTTCCAATAGCTTTTATTCGACGTTAAAATACCGGGCATCCGGATGGGCGAAGACAATCGCCGAGACGGACGCTTCCGGGTCCATCATGAATTCTTCGGTCAGGTGAACGCCGATGTCTTCCGGTTTGATGAGGCCAAACAGTTTTGCCTGGTCCTCCAGATTCGGACAGGCCGGGTAGCCGAACGAGAAACGCTGCCCCTGGTATTTCGCCGCAAAGCGGTCGCGCATCGAGAAATCGGTGCCATCCGGGAAGCCCCATTGGTCGCGGATTTCCTGGTGGATGCGCTCAGCAAAGCCTTCCGCCAGTTCCAGCGCCGTCGCTTGTAGCGCATGGCTCTCCAAAAACTTGCCGGCATCTTTCAAGCGTTTCGCTTCGTCGCGGACGCCATGCCCCGCTGTCACTTGCATGAACGCGACATAATCCATTTCGCCGCTGTCGACGGACTTCAAGTAATCGGCAAGGCACAGGAATGGTTCAGTTGCCTGGCGCGGGAAGGTAAAGCGTTCGATTTCGGTTTTGGCATCTGCCGGGTCATAGACGACGACATCGTCGCCGTCTGACTGCGCCGGGAAAAACTGGTACATGCCGGACGGCTTCAAGATGCCGGAGCCGAGAAATTCCGTTGCCAGTTCGTGGAGCTGAACTGCGCGCGGATCGCCTTGCACCAGCATTTTATCGCTATAGCCGCGCAAGCCGAGATGATGGCCGATCAATGTGCGCATATTGACGTACGGATACAAATGCGCAACCGAATACTCTTTCAAAACATGGCGGCGCAAATCACCTGGCACAAAGACCGGCACGTCTTCGCGTACGGTCTTCACTGGTCTTTCTGCTACTGCGACAGCCGGTTTGGCAGCTTTCGCCGCTTCCGAAGCCTGGCGCTTTTCTTTCTGCGCGCCCAGTTCCTCGAGCAGCACCGCTTTTCCTGCCCCGCTCTGCAAACGGTTGGCCAGATCCAAGCCCTGCATGGCGTCTTTCGCGTAAATGACCGGGCCGTCGTATTCAGCAGCAATCTTCGTTTCAGTGAAGCGCCTCGACAAGGCGGCACCGCCGACGAGGATCGGCGCATCGATGCCCGCTTCCTTGAAGTCCTGCGCTGTCAGCACCATCTGCTTGGCGGATTTTACCAGCAGGCCTGACAAGCCGATGATGTCCGGCTTTTCTTTTTTGATGACTTCGATCAGCGTCGCCGGCGTCACTTTGATGCCGATGTCGATGACTTTAAAGCCGTTGTTGCTGAGGATGATGTCGACCAGGTTTTTGCCGATGTCGTGGACGTCGCCTTTGACCGTCGCAAGCACCACTTTCCCTTTGCCGGTATCGTCCGCCGCTTTTTTCTCCATAAAGCCTTCAAGGAATGAAACCGCCGCCTTCATGACGCCTGCGCTTTGCAGCACTTCGGCGACAATCAGCTGGTTGTCGTTGAACAAACGCCCCACTTCCGCCATGCCGGCCATCAACGGTCCGTTGATGACATCAAGCGGCGTGTCGTACATGTCGAGCGCTTTCTCCAGATCCGGAATCAGCCCTTCTTTCGTGCCTTCGAGAATGTAATAAGCGAGGCGGTCCGGCACATTTTTCGGGATGTCATCTTCGCTTTTCTCTTTTTTCTTGTCGCGGTAGAAATCGGTGAAATCCGCCAATGTCTTGTCTGTCGTCGTGAACAGCAATTCATTGGCCATCTTGATTTCCGCTTCCGGAATCGATGCGTAGCGCTCCAATTTCTCCGTATTGACGATGGCGTAATCGAGCCCCGCCTGCGTGCAATGGTACAGGTAAACCGCATTCAGCACTTCCCGGCCAACCGGCGGCAAGCCGAACGATACGTTGCTGATGCCGAGGATCGTCAATGTCCGCGGCAGTCTTTCTTTGATCAAACGGATGCCTTCGATCGTCTCGACGGCAGAGCCGATGTATTGCTGGTCGCCGGTTCCAACTGGGAATACCAGCGGATCGAAAATGATGTCTTCCGGCGCGAGGCCCCATTTATTGACCAATAAATCATATGAGCGTTCGGCGATTTCAAGCTTCCGCTCGCGCGTCACCGCCATCCCCGGTTCATCAATCGTTCCGACAACGACCGCCGCACCGTATTTTTTCACCAACGGCATGACCGCATCAAATCGTTCTTCACCATCTTCAAGGTTGATTGAGTTGATGATCGCCTTGCCTTGCGAGAATTTCAGCGCAGCTTCGATGACATCCTCGTCTGTGGAATCAATGACGAGCGGCACTTTGACTTTCTTCACCACTTCGTGCATGAAATTCGCCATGTCCTCGAGTTCATCGCGGTCGGGGTTGGCAAGACAGATATCAATGACGTGCGCACCGTTTTTCACTTGGGCGCGTGCGATTTCTGAGGCTTCTTCAAATTTCCCTTCCACAATGAGGCGTTTGAATTTCCGCGAACCGATGACGTTCGAGCGCTCTCCGATAAACAGCGGGCGCATCGAATCGTCGTATTGAAGTGGTTCGATGCCTGCCAGCACATGGCCGTGTCCGGTCTGCTCAGGTTTTCTCGGCGGCAGCCCAGCCACCGCTTCACGCACAGCCTTGATATGCGCAGGCGTCGTGCCGCAACAGCCGCCGACGACGTTGAGCCAGCCTTTTTCAGCAAAGCCCCGCAGCTTTTTCGACAGCGATTCCGGCGTTTCGTGGTAATGGCCTTCTTCATCCGGCAGCCCTGCGTTCGGGTAACAGCTGACAAAACCGTCGGACAGCTCAGACAACGAGCGCAAATGGTCCGTCATGAATTCCGGACCGGTCGCACAATTCAATCCGACCGACAGCGGCTTGACGTGTTCAATGGAAATATAGAATGCTTCAATGCTCTGCCCGGCAAGCGTTGTGCCCATCGGCTCGATGGTACCGGAAATCATAATCGGCAATTCTTTGCCCAACTCTTCGAACGCCTGCTTGATGCCGATCGTCGCCGCTTTGACATTCAGCATGTCCTGGCTCGTTTCCAGCAAGATCAAATCCGCTCCGCCTTCAACCAGCGCTTTCGCCTGTACATGGAAATCTTCGCGCAAGGCGTCGAACGTGATGCCGCCTGTCACCGACAAGGTTTTCGTCGTCGGCCCGATTGCACCTGCAACAAAGCGCGGCCATTCAGGGGTGGAATAAGCAGCAGCCGCTTTCTTGGCAATTTCCACAGCGCGGCGGTTGATGTCCGCTGCCTGGTTTCCAAGCCCATACTCGTCTAAGACCACAGGCGTCCCGCCGAACGTGTTCGTACAAAGAATGTCTGCTCCCGCTTCCAAATAGGCTTTGTGGACGCCTTCGATGACGTCCGGCCGCACGATGTTCAAGTACTCGTTGCAGCCGTCGAATTCCTCGCCGCCGAAATCTTCCGCCGACAAATCGGCGTTCTGGATCATCGTTCCCATCGCGCCATCAATGATCAGGATCCGTTTTTCAAGCTGTTGTTCAATAAGTGTTTTGGACATGGCTGCTTTCGCCTTCTTTCTGCAAATCTAGTTGCCTGATGTAATCGATCAATTCCACGGACATTTCGTAACGGAAAAATGGCGTGATCAAGTAAATGCCGTTGAACAGCCCCGCCGCCGTATCGATCAATTCCTTCGCTATCGCAATGCCTTCAGCGGTCGCCCGGTCCTTATCTTCGCCGCATGCGCGCATCCGTTCAAGCGCATCTTCCGATAACTTGATGCCTGGCACTTCGTTGTGCAGGAATTCCGAACTGCGTATGCTAGTGAGCGGCATGATGCCAAGGAAAATCGGCGTGCTCAAATGCTTCGTTTCTTCGTATATTTCAATGATTTTCTCTTTCGTGAACACCGGCTGGGAAATGAAATAATCCGCACCGCTGTCGATTTTCTGTTCCAGCCGCTTGACCGCCCGGCTGACGACGCGGACATTCGGATTGAATGCCGCCGCCACCGAGAAATTCGCTTTTTTGCGCAGCGGCTTGCCGGAAAACGAAATGCCTTCGTTGAGTTTCTTGATCAGTTGAATCAATTCCAGGCTCGAAACGTCATAGACGCTTGTCGCTCCCGGGAAATCCCCGACTTTCGTTGGATCTCCCGTAACTGCCAGGATATCATGCATCCCAAGGGCGTCAAGCCCCATCAAATGCGATTGCAGGCCGATCAAATTACGGTCGCGGCACGTGATGTGCGCGAGCGGCCGGATGTTTTCCTGCTGCTTTAAAATCGACCCCATCGCCATATTGGAAATACGTGGCGAAGCAAGCGAATTATCGGCCATCGTCACGGCATCGACTCCCGCCGCATTCAGCGCTTTCGAGCCTTCGATGAATTTTGAGACGTCCAAATGGCGCGGCGTGTCGAGTTCGACAATGATTGTGCGCTCCGTCTTCGCTTTTTCATGCAATGGCTTGACGTCGAGCGCTTCCGCTTCCCGGATGACAATCGGCTTTCTCGCCACTACTTTCTTTTCCGTCACCGGCGCCAAATTGCGCATGCGCTTTTTCACTTCTTCAATGTGCTTCGGCGTCGTGCCGCAACAGCCGCCAATTAAGCGCACACCTTCTTCTCTCAATAACAAGGCAGCCCGCCCAAAATAATCGGCTTCCGATTCATAGACAATGCGGCCGTCTTCCACGTCGAGCAAGCTGGCATTCGGATACGCCGACAGGAATGCTTTTTCCGGCAGCGATACTTCTTCGAATGCCTGGATCGTATGGTGCGGGCCAAGGCGGCAATTGACGCCGACGATTTCCGCTCCGAGTGCTTCAAGCTGATGCAGCGCATCGTTCAGCGACATGCCGTTTTGCAGGATGCCCGGCTCGTGCATCGACACTTGCGCAATCAGCGGCGTATCCGTCATGTTTTTCAAATGCGTGACCGTCGCAGCAAGCTCTTCGAAATCGTAATACGTTTCCAGCAGCAAGCCGTCCGGATCGCCGGACAATAAATGCTGCGCCTGCTGGTCGACCATTGCAATGATTTCCTGCATCGTGGCATCGCTTTTCCGCATGCCGCGGATGCCGCCGATTGTACCGAAGACGTATTGCCCGCCCGGCGCCGCAGCGCGCTTTGCGATATCAATCGCAGCGAGGTTGATGTCTTTCACTTGCTCTTCGAGGCCGTAGCGCGCCAGCTTATGGGCGTTCGCGCCGTACGTATTCGTCTGGATGATATCGGCTCCCGCCTTGATGTAATCCTGGTGGATCTTGCTGACGATTTCCGGCCGCTGCAGGTTCAGCTCCTCGTTGCAATACTCGATGCCATACGAATACAGCAGCGTCCCCATCGCACCGTCCCCTGTCAACACGCGCGTTTTCAATGCATCCAATAATTTCATGCCGCTCACCCTCCTGTATATAGAAAAAAAGCCTTCCATGAAAAAGAAGGCTTTACGGTCGTTAAACTCGTTCCTTTTCATCTCCCAGGCAATTGCGTGCCTGCTGGATTTAGCACCTGACCACGAATGGCTGGTTGCTGAAGCGTCACAGGGCCAGTCCCTCAACTTCTCTCGATAAGAATTCACTATGCAGTTTTTGTATTCTTAAAATCTTACCTGCATAAAGAGCACCGGTCAAGCGAATTCGTCTAAAAACGTAGAACTTTCTGTTTAATTCTAAATGAAAGCGGATACTTTCTGCATATTGTGCGGAGGCTGAATGCAGACAGACGAAAACGCCCCCCACTCGCGTGAAGGGCGCCATCGTAAATCCTCATTCTAATACGGCCCTCTGATTGCTCCAGCCACTTCTTCTTTATAGAATTGCGACAGGCGTTCCAGCTCTTCGGCTGAATATGCTTTTGCATAAAGTGCATTCAGATTGTCTTCTACTTGGCGCACATTCTTGAAGCCCGGAATGACAGATGAAATCGCATCGTGTTCCAAAATCCACTTCAGCGACGCTTGCGCCATATTGCCGCGCCCTTCTGCAATCCATTTCAGTTCATTGCTGAGGTCGACGCCTTTGTTGAACTCCAGGCCGGCAAATGTTTCACCGACGTTGAACGCTTGGCCGTCGCGGTTGAAATTGCGGTGGTCCGCTTCTTCGAACTCGGCGTCTTTTTTGAATTTGCCGGTCAGCAAGCCGCTTGCCAATGGCACGCGCGCCAGAATGCCGACGCCTTGCTCCGACGCTTTCGGGAATAATTCCTCGAGCGGTTTCTGGCGGAACAGATTGAAGATGACTTGCAGGCTGCTGACGTTGGGATTTTCCAGGCACAGCAAGCCTTCTTCCACCGTTTCGACACTGACGCCGTAATGGCGGATTTTGCCTTGCGCCTTCAGTTTATCCAGCACTTCGAAAACCCGTCCATCGCGCAAGATCTCGATCGGCGGACAATGGATCTGGTAGAGGTCGATCGTTTCGCGTTCCAAGCGCTGCAAGCTCGCTTCACAATAAGCCGTGACGCTTTCTTCCGAATACGTCGCAGGGTCATGGATATCGCCTGCGCGGCAGAATTTCGTTGCGATCATGATATCTGACCCTTTGCCTTTTGTCGCTTTGGCCAATAGCTCTTCGCTGTGGCCGCCGCCGTAGACATCAGCCGTGTCGAAAAAGTTCACGCCTTCATCCATGGCGTAATCGAGTGCGCGCAGCGATTCGCTGTCGTCGTTGCTGCCCCAGTCGCCGCCGATTGCCCACGTGCCGAAACTCAATTCGCTGACATTTAAATCCGTATTGCCAATATTCCGATAATTCATCCTTTACACTTCCATTCTCTCAGATTGATACAAATAAAAACCACAGCCTGCTAGCTGTGGCATTCCATAACCTGTCTTTTCCCTTGTCGTTTGACGGATAAACTCATTCCCTGTTCAAAGCCATCCCGTTGGCGCAGGCTCATTGTATCGGACGCCGCTGACTTCGAATTTGTACCAAGTAAATGGCCCTTCCGGCAGGTCCCAGACAATCTCGATCTTTGACGGCACCTTGATGCCGTCCGCTTCCATATAACCCAGGATATTCGCGGTGCACAGCATCTTCTCGGCCCCTTCGTCGCTGTCTTTATAACGCAGCGCTGTCACAGATTTCAGTTCACCTTGCATATCGAAATGGAAATCCGCGGTACCGGAAACACCGTTCAATTCCATCATCGCTGTGGCCGTCGTTTCATCGACCTTCTGCCAATCGACATAGGAGCTCAAGGCCGCTGCCGGACAGCACGCCAACTCCATCAAATAGCGCTGCAGCGACGATTGGTTCGTCTTGGCATTGTTTTCAGTCTTCGAAAGCGGCATAATGCCGTCGAATTTGATGCGCATCTGTCCATGCCCGTTGCGGAAGACATCCTTCCCGCTGATGTGGGTGCCAGGTGCCATTTTCATATCCACTTTCCACGTAAATTCCGGGGGTTCGAAAGTTGAATACTGCTCCGCTTTGGCAGGAGTCCAATGCTTCTGTTCCGGTTTCAGCTTGATTTGCCCGCTCTGCTCCAAGTACATGCTGCGGACTTCCGTTTTGCCGACCGAACCGCTCCATGCCAGCCATTTCTGCACCGGCTCCGGCAGCTCTCTGGTCCGCTCTGCTGTCACAAGCGCCAAATCTACTCCTGCGTCCTTAGTCTGCCTCTTCCTTCCGCCTTCCGAAGGCCCCTTCTTTTTATAGGCATACAGCGCCACAGCTATTAAGCCAAGCACCAAAACGATAAGCTGCATCAACTTCACCCCTTTCCTCTTCTGTGTACCGGCTGTCCGAGCAACGATCAAAAAATCATGTAAATGCCTTGTTTATACTATACGGCATGGACAATGCTTTCTCCTGTAAATAAAATCCGTTGACGCACTTTATTTCAAAAACCTTCACAGGCCATCGTCTGGAAACAATTCCTTCAAGTTTTTGATTGGCCGCGCTTTCGGATGTGCTTCAAACGGACGGAACTCGATATTGCCGACGTGCACGCCCATATTGTATTCACCGATGACCGAATCCAGCAGAATAAAGACCACTGGAATCAGCTCTTCATTGTTCTCTTCGGTCAGCCCTTTGATATAGAGGTTCAAGCTGACTTCCTCGCGCTCCAGATCTTTCAGCGCCGTGTAATAGACGTCGTCCCTTGTCAATTCCATATCGCCCCAATTGACGCTGAACTCCTCGTCAGACGCTTGCCGGAATGGGATGATTGTAAACCGCTCGAGTTGTGGTGCCGTTTCATGCAAGTCGAAGACCTCGTCAAATGCCTCCACCATCCCATCCGCGCTAATGATGAACTCGCGCTTGCCATCTTCCGGCTCTGCACTGAATTCAAACGCCAGATGTTTATTGACCTTTTTCAGCTTGCGGTGCAGCAAATCAAAAAGCTCTTCTCTTTCCTCTTCCGCCAGCTCAAAATAACTTTCCTCATTGTCCGAAAACCATTGCCAAAAGGTATCCACCTTATTCTTTCTTGTCGGCAGCCATTTCATCCCAGTTATCCCCTTCACTGTAAAAAATTCTTCCTTTTTTATCATAATCATTTTACGAGAATTTAGAAATTGTTATTTTCTATGAATTCACATAATTTATTGCGAATATGCTTTTCATTCAAGCGGAAATTCATTATCATGGAGGTATTCAAAAGATTCCCTTATGGCTTGGACGCTGCTGCCCGGAAGAAACGGAGAAAGCACACAAAAACCAGAAGGAGGAATAACGATGTCGATGAATAACGGATCAAACGGCGCCTCGACGCGAATCGAAGGCACCGAACTGGTAATGGAACGGTTTTTCAATGCGCCCGCTGAACTCTTGTATACGATGTACACGGAACCGCAGCACGTGAAGAATTGGTGGGGGCCGAACGGCTGGACGACGGAGAACTACAAGATGGATGTCCGGCCCGGCGGTATCTGGCATTATTGCATGCGTTCGGAAGACGGTCAGGAAGCTTGGGGAAAAGCGGTTTATGAGAAAGTCGAAAAACCTCATTTGCTTACGTATACGGACAAATTTTCTGATGAAGAAGGCAACGATGCTGAAGGTTTTCCCGCTATGAAAATTATCGACGAATTCGTGGAAGAAGAAAACGGCACACGCCTTGTTAGCCGCACCGTGTTCGACTCGGAAGAAGACCTGCACAAAGTCACGGATATGGGGGCCGTCGAAGGAATGACCGAAACGTTCGACCGCCTCGAACATTATATAGAAGAAACGCAAAATAACCTGAATTGAGCCTAAAAAAACGCAAACCCGGCAATGGGTTTGCGTTTTTGCTTTTGTTCTTCACTTGCGGTATTTCAGGCCCAGGCCCTTCAAGAAATTACGCGCATAACGGTCGCCGCAGACGCTGTAATTTTTATGCCCTTCTTTGCGCAGCATTGCGCTCATCTCACTCTTCGTGACGGTCACGCCGGCCAGTGCCAGGATTTCAAGCATATCCTCGCTCGTCAGCTGCAGTGCGATTTTCACTTTCTTCAACAACAGGTTCTTCGATGGTTCATTCGTCAGAGCGGGCTTGTCGGGCTGGCCCGGCTTCGGCTCCTGCTTGCCTCGCTTGAAAACGATCAAGCCATTCAAGAACGACTCGAATGTTGCGTCACTAACGCTCAAATAATCCTTGAATTCGTCCTCGCCCACAATGCCGCCGGGCTGGCCGTCGTAATCTTCAGGGGTTTTCGTCAGCATTTTCATGACGTCTTCTTTCGACACCTTGACGCCGCCAAGCTTGAAAATCTCCACCATATCGTGGTTCTTAATATCGAGCGCGTAGCGCAATCGTATGAGTAAATCGTTGTTATCCATCCTTATACCTCCTGTCACTCATATAGCTTTGCATACTTGTTTTTATCATTCTCAATAATAGCACAACATGGACAGCGAAACTGCTGGTACCTATAGCAGCTTTGCGTTTTTGATTTTTTCTAATGGGGAACATAGATAAGAGCATGTCATTCAAAAACATAAGTGAAGCAGAGAGGAGCTGGTGGCCTTGAGAGAACTTTTCAGCTTGATGAAATTCGGGACAAAATCAGCTTTATGGGCCGCAATTGTTAACACTATTGTCGCCATTATCAAGACTATTGCCTATTTGATCACCGGCAACGTCGCGATGTTCGCTGAAATGATGCACAGTTTCGGGGATGCCGCCAATCAGATTTTTGTATTTATCGGTTCAGCGCTAAGCAAAAAAGAGCCTACTGAGCGTTTTCCAGGCGGTTTTGGGCGATTAGTCAACTTGGTGCTGCTGGGGGCCGTGCTTGTAGTTGGGGTATTGGCTTATGAAACAATTGTCGAAGGTATCCACCACATTTCCAATGCCGTGCATTCCGAAGACTGGTTTTGGCTGAATATCGGCGTCCTCGGATTTGCAGCAATTTTGGAAGCAATCGTTTTGTATAAAGCAATGAAGGAAATCACGGAACACCTTCCAAAAGAAGAAACAAAAGGCTTTAAGATCATACCGCAAAGCTATAAGCATATTAAAGGAGCCAAAGCCGCTACTAAACTTGTTTTTTTGGAAGATAATGTAGCAGTCGGCGGTGCCCTATTGGCTATGCTTGCAATTATAATTTCCACCTATACGCCGTTCCACAGCGCGACCGGCTACGCTTCCATTATCATCGGGATTGCACTGCTCCTTGTAGTGAGCCGCATCTTCCTAGATAATGCAGCTGGGGTGCTGGGAGTAGCTGATGTCAAAATGCAGGCACGGATCGGGGCGAAAGTGCTGCAGCATCCAAAAATCAACGATATCCAAGACCTCAATGTCATCAAAGAATGAGACCATCTGCATATTGAATTGAAAGTTGAAGTGGATTCGAAGATGACCATCGAAGAAGCGGATGACATTCGGGATTACATCGAGAAACGGATTTATGAAAGCATTAAGAATGTAACCAATGTCATCATCGAGTTTGACGAAGACGACCACCATCTGACATGGATCGTTCCGCCGGAAGATGGTAAAAACTAGTTTTCTGCGTCAAAAAAAGCGTCCATTCCTTAGTAAGGAAATGGGCGCTTCATTTTTGTATTATTCGCCGCGTGGTGCTTTTGGCGGTTGGCAGACGTCGCATTTGCGCTGCTCGTTCTTATTAAATTTCGTAAAGGTCTTCTCAAAATTATTGCCGCAGGCACATTTGAAAAGCAGTTTTTGCGAAAATCCGTGGTATTCCGTCGACAGCAATTTGCTGTCGGAGTTTTTCTCCACGAACGTTCTGATTTTATCGATCGTCCATCGTTTATTCATTTTTTACACCTCTGTGGTTTATTGGTAGGCGTGGGGCCGTCCATTCTTTTTAAGCAAAAGCCGCAATCGTCCTAAGTTCCTCATTATAGCACGGATGAGCTTTTAATTCGAAAAATATCGCACGCTATTTTCAATCAAAAAACGCCAACTCTGTGAAAGGAATTGGCGCTTCTTCTGCGAGCAAGTGGTGAATCAGCTTCCGCTGTTCCCTGCCACTTCAGCTAGGCTCTGCTCTTTTTCAAAGTCATTAAGCAACGTACGCACTTGATCGGTAGTCTCGGTGTACATCAATTGGTTTCTCAGCTCCCCCGCTCCACGGACGCCGCGCACGTAGATTTTAAAGAAACGGCGCAGCGGCTTGAACGAAATCGGCTCGGTTTCCGTAGAATACTTATCGTGCAGATCCAGGTGCAGGCGCAGAAGACCGAATAATTCCTCGGTGCTGTGTTCTTTCGGTTCGGTCTCAAAAGCAAACGGATTGTGGAAAATCCCCCGTCCGATCATAACGCCATCAATACCGTATTTCTCGGCAAGCTCTTGCCCCGTTTTGCGGTCGGGAATATCGCCGTTGATCGTCAACAAGGTATCCGGCGCAATCTCATCGCGCAATGCTTTGATCTCGGGAATCAGCTCCCAATGCGCCGGCACCGCACTCATTTCTTTTTTGGTGCGCAAGTGGATCGACAAATTGGCGATGTCCTGCTCCAGGATATGCGTCAGCCAGCCTTTCCACTCGTCCACGTCGGTATAGCCGAGGCGCGTCTTGACACTGACTGGCAAGCCGCCCGCTTTAGCCGCTTGGATAATTTCCGCTGCATTGTCGGGATAGTTGATCAAGCCGCTGCCCTTTCCTTTTGCGGCGACGTTCGGCACGGGGCAGCCCATATTGATATCGATCCCTTTAAAGCCTTGTTCCGCCATTCCGATGCTCATGTCACGGAAATGCTCGGGTTTATTGCCCCATATGTGAGCCACCATCGGCTGTTCATCCGGCGTAAACGTCAGGCGTCCGCGCACACTGAAAATACCTTCCGGGTGGCAATAGCTTTCTGTGTTCGTAAACTCTGTAAAAAATACATCCGGCCGTGCTGCTTCAGCCACAACATGGCGAAACACAACATTCGTGACATCTTCCATTGGCGCCAATACAAAAAACGGACGCGGCAAGTCACGCCAAAAGTTCTCTTTCATAGCTAAATTCCAATCCTTTCGTTACAGGAGGAGAGCACAGTCCCACATCCAAGATCTATGTTGTACAAAAATTAAATCGGCAAGGCCATTCCATCTTTTCTTAACCTTATATAGTTTACACGAGTCGCGCATTTGTGGAAAGCAGTGTGTTTTGAAAAGACAAAAACCCCTCAACCGTTCGTTGAGGGGTTGGCATCCATTTCTACTGATCAAAATGCCGTTTCATGCTTTGGTCCAGTCTTTCAAATAAGCTTTCGACAAGTTCTTTAGGGATCTCAGAATATTGATCCCCCATGCTCATTTCAAAATAACAAGAATGTTCATCAACCGCGGTTAAACGTCCGGTGATTCCCACTCTCACCTCTTGCCCCAGCTCAGCTAAAACCTGTTCCACCTGCTCTTTGGGATATGAAAAATGGACATGGAACATATTGGACACTGGAACAAGCGGAAGCGAGGTGATGCCGTAGCAAGAATTGAACAATGCCGCAACTTCCTTCGCTGCTTCGAAATACTGCGCCATTTTATGCGCGCGCATATCAAAATAATAATCGGCTGAAACGATATACGGATACAAACTGATCAGATCGCCGCCATGCCGCCTTTTCCATACTTTCGATTGCTGGATAAAATCCCGGTTGCCAGCTAATATGGCGCCGGCAATTCCACCAATCCCCTTGTATAAAGACAAGTAAACGCTATCAAATAAAGCACTGACTTCAGCGGCAGACTTCCGGTAATACGGCAGAACTTCAAGCAGCCGCGCTCCATCGAGATGCAGCCTGATGTGGTGTTCGCGGCAATACTGCGAAATCTGTTCGAGCGTTTCGAAACTCGGCAATTGCCCGCCGATTTCCCGTTGAGGCAATTCCAGCAAGACGGCCGCAATCCCGTCCCCCATTTTCATCACATCATCCAGATCGATTACCCGATCGCGGTCCGCAAGCAAGACCGTTTCAATGCCATGCAACTCTTTCAAGCCATCTTCTTCATGAATTTCCAAATGGCTCAGCGGATGGTAAGCCACTTTTTTCAGTCCTTTTTCATCGCACCATATGCGCAAAGCAATCTGCTGCGCCATTGTGCCGCTGGGGAAAAAGACAGCGACTTCTTTCCCTAATAAGGCAGCCATCTTCTCTTGAAAATCCTCAATAATTTGGCCTTTTCCATAGATGTCGCTTTCCACATCATCATCGATATTTTGGAAGGCTTCTTTTAAAACATGGACATTGCGTGGACCATGATTAGCTAATTTATAAGTGGATTGATTGTAGACCTTCTGCAATTGGCTTGTTTCGCCCATCTTTTACGCCCCCATTTTCCCACTTCTTTTTCTGTGCAATAAAAAACTTATTTACGCAGCAGCATCGTTCAATGAAACCGGTACGTGTTTTTCCCCGCTGTTTTTGCGCGATATAACGCAGCGTCTGCATTTTTCAGGAGCGTTTTCAAATCCGCCGCATTGCCTGCAGGATATACCACGATGCCTATGCTGGTCGAGAGATGGTATTCGCTGCCCCAAGAGCTTAAGCCGGCCAGCACCTGTTGCGCTTGCAGACTGATTGCTTTTTGATCGGCGGAGCAAGCGAAATGGATGATGAATTCATCTCCGCCCAACCTCACCACGAATGCATCATGATGGTCTTTCGCGTAGTTTTGCAGTCTGGCAGCGACTTCCTTCAGCACCAAGTCCCCGGTATCGTGGCCGTGCACGTCGTTGACCTGTTTAAAACCGTCCAAATCCAGGAAGAAAATCGTCCCGCCTGTTTTCGAAGGCGTTTCAAAAAACCTGGAAAGGTAATGCCGATTGTAGAGATCCGTCAACGAATCCCGATAGGCGCAGCGCTCGAGCTCCAAATAATAGGTAAACATCCGGACGATCCGCTGTAGCAAATCGATGCTTTTCTGGTCGTATCGGCTTGCTTCTTCATGCACGACACATAAGGTCCCGAACCGGTCGCCGTTGATATGGGAAATCGGAAGCCCCAAATAGGAATTGATATTGGCCCCTTCGAGTGCGGTCTTCATTTCCCCCGCCGCAATTTCTTTTTGCACATTCTCATAAATCAACGGCTGCTGTTTGTCAAAATCAATGCGGTTGCACAGCGTCTCATCCAGGTTGATGACCATTCCTTCTCTTACCAGAATGCCCGAATCATGGTTCGAGAGCTTCAAAATAATTTGCTGCGTATCGTTGAAAGAGGTTAAATAAATCAATTGCTCAGGCAAGATTTCTTTGGCCAGATCCAGCACATCCTGTGCCAATTCATCGAAATTCCTATACCGTTCCACTTCTTGCAATGTTGCCACCCTCATGCACCCCGATTATTGTCATGTTTTGCTTCTCTGCTAATTAAACTAAAATTTTACTTTATTTCTTAAATTTTAACATATACAGCTACGGGCTGTTCAATAAGATTTTTGCTTATCAAGAAGCCCATTAAAAAGAGGCGAACCCATTATGGATTCGCCTCTTTCATAACCATTTCTACTGAAAAATCAATAAGCCACCCAGCTTAAACCCGTCGTCCCTTCACCTGCATGGACGCCTACGCACACACTAAGCTGCACCACTTGGACTTTCAGGCCTGGAAACTCCTGCACAAGCTCGTTTTTCCATATTTCTGCGTCAGCTGCATTATTGCAATGAATCGCCGCTACTTCAGGGACAATGCCTCTCGCCATATCCACACGAAGTGCATCCATGACCGTGTTTTTTGCCCGTTTGTTGGAACGGACTTTTTCTTTCATGACCGTTTTTCCATCGACAAACGTAATGACCAGTTTGATGTTCAGGATATTGCTCAAAAATGCTTGCGTGCCGGATACACGTCCGCTTTTATGCAATTGGTTCAAGCTCGAAGGTATAAACGATAAATGCGATTTAGCTGTCATTTCCTTTATTGTGGCAACAACTTCTTCTACGTCCTTGCCTTCTGCCAATAGGTTATCGCCGGTTTCAATCATTTTCACCATCGGGAAAGAACCGATTTTCGAATCAATCGGATACACTTTGAAATCGGACATTTCCGCAGCCGACTGCGCGCTTTCGAACGTACCGGAAAGCCCACTTGATAAGTGTAAAGCAATCGCCAAATCGTATCCTTCGGACTGTAATTTTTCGTACAAAGAAAGCATTTCGCCAATTGCGGGCTGTGAGGTTTTAGGTGAAACTTTCGCTAAGCGCAATTTATCGTAAAACTCTTCTTGCGTAAGGTCGATGGACTCCCGATAAGACCCTTCGTCAAAAACAACGCTAAGGGGAAGGACATGTACATGATGTTTTTGGATGAAAGCTTCGTCCAATTGCGCAGCTGTATCCGTGATCCAAGCAATTTTCTTCATTAAAAAAATTCTCCTTTAAATGCAATTCCATAACGGAAGCAAATCTCTGCTACGGATAACTTACCTGACGCACTTAGGGGAGGCTAGTGACAGGTGTCATATAAGGAAAAACTTTTGTAAGCGCAGACATAATTTGAACTTATCTAGCCTATTTCCTTGAAGGTTGCAGCCGCCAAATCAATTGGTTGAACCATTCGTAGTTCCTAGTTCCCTAAGGCACGAGACGAATGCCCGTACTCAAAAAGAGCACAAATCCAATAAAGGATCAGCGCTCTTTTGATATTTTATTTTTTCTATAAGAATAGATCAGGTCTTGAATTACTTTAAAATCAAATTGAACGAGTTTTCTGGAGGGTGGAGTGAATCGGATAGCTTCTAGTTGCTAGTTCATCACTTGTTCACTCAAAGTTTTTTTCACAGCCTGGTTTCTAATCGCAGAATCAGCAAGCAACGGAATAACCATATCATCCATAGGAGGGTTGTGAAGTCCTGCTCTCACATCCCGGTAATATCTTTGCAATGGGCTCTTTTCCGATAGACTGTGAGCACCGGCTACCCTCATTGCCAAATCAACGACGGTGATTGCTGAATTGGTGACAGCTACCTTCACGGCTGCCAATTCCGGATTCATCTTTGATCGTTCCTCTTCATTCGACTCATCCCACTGCTTCGCCACAGAATATAAAAAATGTCTCGCTCTGACTAATTCCAATTCGATTTGACCAATCTTTTGTTTCACATTCGGCAGCTCGATAATTGGACCGTTAAGACTATTCGGCGAGTATTCTTTTGCAAAACTGATGGCATAATCCTGTGCTGCCTGTGCAATGCCGAGGTAGCATGCCGGAATATGAAGCAGCCATCCAGCTGCCTGTTTTTTTCCGGGTTCGAGAATTTCGACTAATGAGTCTTCCTCAAGCTTGACGTTATTCAATATCAAATCATGGCTCCCTGTGCCTTTCATCGCCATGCTATCCCAGGTTTCTTCGATTTCTACTCCCGCTTTTGACCGTGGAATGAGAAAAAATCCAATTTCACCTGTCTCTTCAATCGTCGCTGTTACGTTGTAATAATCCAATACGGGAGCCATTGTTGTAAACGTCTTCCTGCCATTAATAACCCAATGCAACCCATCCTTTTTAGCCGTTGTGGAAGGTTTTCCTCCCCTTGTCGGACTTCCTGTTTGTTTTTCAGTCGCACAGTTATTGATCAACGTCCCATTTTCTCTGACATCATCATATAAAGTTTTTAGCGTAGACTCTTTCCATCTATTCTTTTCTCCCAGATCTTTAATGATTCCCATATGCCAGCCGATGGATAATCCTGTGGACCCATCTGCCTTGCTGATCACTTCTTGGCAGCGCAGCATCTCATATAACGAGATGCCCGCTCCCCCATACTCCAACGGAATCGTCAATGAAGGATAATGGATTGCTTTCAGTTCTTTAAAATTCTCAAATGGAAACCTTCCTTCAAGATCATTTTCGGCCGCTCTCTCTGAGAAGGAGGAAACCGTACGTGTTAGTATCTGCAAACGCTCTTCAAAAGTATTAGCTGCTGTGATATCCATATACACTTCACCTTTCTTTTTCTAACCCGCGTTCTTAGTTATTAATTCCATTCCTCTGTCAAGATGAACCCGTCATACTGTTCATTCGACTCGATGTATTCCTTAAATTCCTCTGATTCATATGCTGCTTTCAAATCTTTCGCCCATTCTGCATCTTCATTTTCTTCATCAATCGTTACAACGATCCGATGCTGTTCAGGTGTATCTTCAATCTTGAGGGCATCTGTAATTTTCCGGTCCGGAGCATTGGCAATATAATTGCCATTGACGACACCAAAGTCAATGTCCTGCAGCGATACTAGAATTTGAGCAGGGTCTAATACTTTGATATCAATATCGTAATCGGCTGTTTCAACACCCTTTAGGTTAAAATCAGTCACACCTGCATCAGATGAGACAGTCACCCATCCCAACTCTTCAAGAATACGCACCGCTCTTTCCTGGTTTACCGGATCATTCGGCACCCCTACAGTCGTTCCGTCTTCCACTTCATCCAAGGATTGATGTTGTTCTGAATATAATCCTTGAGGGGCACTCGGCACGAAAGCAATACCTGTCATATTCATGTTTAATTCATCATTCATTCCTTCCATATAAGCGGTACTCTGAAAAATACTTGCATCAATTGAACCTTCTTGCATTGCCGGATTCAACTGCATATTCTGGGAGAAGGTTGTCGTATCAACGGTGTATCCTTTCTCCTCTAAGATGGGCAAAATGCCTTCTTTGAATTGCTGCTCGTACGTGCCCACTCCGAATCCAACCCGCACTTCTTTCGCATCTTCTCCAGATGCTTGATCATTTCCGCAACCTGCTAGCAACAGGGATGCTGCAACCCCCAACACACCAATTAAATGCTTTTTCATCTGCTATCTCTCCCTACTTTTCATTTTTCGTTGCTTCTGGCCTTCCCTTGAATAGAAAAAAGCCCCTCTCCATAACTAAGAAGAGGGGCTCACGGTCCGGCTCTTCTCATCTTTCAAGTGCTGTCTAAGGCACTTGCAGGATTTGGCACAGTTACAAATTGGATTGTTTCCAATTAGTTCCGCTGCCGAAGCTTCAAAGGGCCAGTCCCTCCACTTCTCTAGATAAGAATTTATGTATACTCGAAATTAAATGCCGAGTAATCTGATATGATTAATACAATAACAGACGATCCATTTTATTACAATACACTTAGAAGAAATCAATTTAATATTTTATCCATTAAAATAGAAAAAGTCCCTCTCACTAAGTGAAAGGGATTTTTTCTGGAAGGGCTGATGAATTACATCATGCCGCCCATGCCGCCCATATCAGGCATGCCGCCGCCTTGACCTGCTGGTTCTGGGATGTCTGCGACAACTGCTTCAGTCGTCAAGAACATCGCTGCTACAGATGCCGCGTTTTGTAGTGCTGAACGCGTCACTTTAGTAGGATCGACGATTCCTTCTTCAAGCATGTTGACCCATTTGCCATTCGCTGCGTTAAAGCCGATGCCGACTTCTTCCGATTTCAAGCGGTGAACGATGATCGATCCTTCAAGGCCTGCGTTCGTTGCGATTTGGCGTACTGGCTCCTCCAACGCGCGAAGAACGATTTTGACGCCTGTTGCTTCGTCGCCTTCTCTTGTTTCAAGAAGTTCCGCGACTTTATTGTAGACATTGACAAGCGCTGTACCACCGCCTGCAACGATTCCTTCTTCTACTGCTGCGCGCGTTGCGTTCAAAGCATCTTCAATGCGCAATTTGCGTTCTTTCAATTCGGTTTCAGTAGCCGCTCCGACTTTGATGACTGCTACGCCGCCGGCAAGTTTCGCCAAACGTTCCTGCAATTTCTCTTTGTCGAATTCTGAAGTCGTTTCTTCCAGCTGGTTGCGGATTTGCGCCACGCGGGCAACAATCTTCTGCTGGTCTCCAGCGCCTTCAACGATTGTCGTGTTTTCTTTCGATACGACAACTTTCGATGCACGGCCAAGCTGTGTGATGTTCGTTGTTTTCAATTCCAAGCCAAGGTCTTCCGTGATGACTTCCGCACCCGTAAGTGCAGCAATGTCTTCAAGCATCGCTTTGCGGCGATCGCCGAAGCCAGGAGCTTTAACAGCTACAGCATTAAACGTTCCACGCAATTTGTTGACGACCAATGTAGCCAACGCTTCGCCTTCAACGTCTTCCGCTACAATCAATAGCGGTTTGCTTTGCTGAACAACTTGCTCAAGCACTGGAAGGATTTCCTGGATGTTGCCGATTTTCTTGTCAGTGACAAGGATGAACGGGTTTTCAAGGACCGCTTCCATTTTATCCGAATCTGTCACCATATATGGCGACTGGTAGCCGCGGTCGAATTGCATGCCTTCCACAACATCCAATTCCGTCGTGAAGCCGCGTGATTCTTCCAGCGTGATAACGCCGTCGTTGCCAACGCGCTCCATCGCTTCAGCGATCAAGTTGCCCACTTCAGCATCTCCAGAAGAAATTGCCGCAACTTGTGAAATGGATTCTTTTCCTTCGATTTGCTGGGAAACGGCTTTCAAGCCTTCCACAGCGCTTTCAACAGCCAATTCGATCCCACGGCGGATGCCGACAGGGTTCGCGCCTGCAGTGACGTTTTTAAGGCCTTCACGGATCATTGCCTGCGCAAGCACCGTTGCCGTTGTCGTACCGTCTCCTGCGATGTCATTCGTTTTAGAAGCGACTTCCGCCACCAATTTCGCGCCCATGTTTTCGAACGGGTTTTCAAGTTCGATTTCTTTCGCGATCGTTACGCCGTCATTCGTGATGAGGGGCGAACCGAATTTCTTCTCAAGTACAACGTTGCGCCCTTTCGGCCCAAGTGTCACTTTCACTGCATCTGCCAATTTATCAACACCGCGCAGCATCTGGCTGCGTGCATCTTCGCTGAATAAAATCTCTTTTGCCATGTTTAGTTTCCTCCTCTATCTAGTTAACGTGTTCTAATGTATCGCCCGCAAATTGCGGGAATATATGGCTTAGCCTAATACAGCTAAAATGTCGTTTTCGCGCAAGATCAAGTATTCGTTGCCTTCGTATTTAAGTTCAGATCCTGCATATTTCGAGAAGATGACCCGGTCGCCTTCTTTGACGTCCAATTCAGTGCGCTGTCCATTGTCGCGGATAAGTCCGTTGCCAACAGCGATCACTTTGCCTTCCTGCGGTTTTTCCTGTGCCGATCCCGGCAATACAATCCCGCTTGAAGTTTTTTCTTCAGCTTCGATAAGCTTAATAATTACGCGATCTCCTAATGGTCTTAACAATTGAAACACCCTCCTCAGATTATCTAAATAATTTTCCTTAGCACTCTCAACACTCGAGTGCTAACCCACTTCTCAGTTTAATAAAACCGCCTCTCTTTTGCAAGTCAAAACATTCTCTTTTTTTTAAAAAGCCCTGCACTCATTTCTCTCTTCGTTCTTCTGCCGTCTGCTTTATTGCGTTAAAATGTTCGAGCGCAGAGATCACGGCGCCTCAATGATTTCTTCCGAGCATAAAAGCGGGCATAAGTTTCGGAAACGTTTTTCGTCACTTGAAACAAAATACCATTGTCCGTTAATCTTTCTGTATTCCAAAAAACCCATCTCCCGCCCACTCGGCAATTCCCCCGTCGCTGAATAAACGAAGCCTTCTGTCAATCCGATAAAATCGAGGAAACGGCTCTCAGCGCTTTGGAAAAAAACAACGTGTTTTTCGTCCGAATATATCCTTGCATTTATGTAATCAGTCTTATTGGCTTTCAAATATTCCTGCGGCGTGTAGTAAAAAGCGAAGCCTGGATTGCCGCGTTCTTCTTTTTTTATTTCGCCCGATACCAGTTTTTCAATCATCTCTTCCCGTTCCTCTTGGTGAGCGTAATAATTCAGTTCCACTGTAAACAGGTTCGTCACCAGTACCACTACCCCAATACCCGCCGCCATTATAATCAATGGCGCAAAGATTTTTTTGAATGCACCTACAATCGTCCCTATCAGTACGGCGAAAATAAAAATGTATACGTATGTGGTGATTTGGCTCTGATAGCCTCCTACAAAATCGACGTTTAGCAGCCGATTCACTTGCAAGACAATAAACACAATGACGCTGATAATAGACACAACCAGTAATTGTTTTTTCATTCTTCCTTCCCCTTTCTTCCCAACTTCCAAAATCACTGCAATTCAACTGCTTCTCTCTGCATTTATAATACCAGGACTTTGTGTAAACTTTGTAAAGTCGATGTGGATTCAACTGCTTCCGCCAACCTTAATGTGAAATCAACATTTCCCCTTATTCGTATGCTGCTCGCTTTTTTCCATACATCAAATCTTTGCGGTCCCCTCTTGAAAGTTCTACAATAGAAGGAACACGCATTAACGAAAGGAACCCACCTGAAATGAAATTGAATTTAAAAGCGCAGACAGATACAAGCCGCAATGGCAAAAGCAAACTGAGTGTCACCGCGAAGCGCAAGACCAAAAAGACACCACTTTATGTCCTGCTCATCTTTATCGTGATGCAGCTTGCACCGGCATTCTTCATCGCACCAACTATGGGTTATTTCGAGGGCCAGGGCCTGGACGAAGCAACAGCACGGATGACCACTACCGGTTGGCTCATCGTCAGTTCCATGGGCATCGGCTTTGTCGCCACACTCATTCTCGTGCTTCGGGACAAACGCTTTTTCGATATCTGGAAAGGCAAAAGAACGGGTCTCCCAATGGCATTCGTCTGGGGAGTCCTCGGTTTCCTGCTCCTGCTGATTGGTCAGTCGCTCGCGGTCATGATTGAAATGGCCATCGGCATCGATCCGGGCTCTGAGAACACGATGGCGCTCGTCAGCGTCGCTGAAGTTGTGCCGCTCACGATACTGGCAATCGTCCTATTCGCCCCTGTCCTTGAAGAACTCGTCTTCCGCCGGGTCATTTTCGGCTCACTGAACCAAACCACGAACTTCTGGGTTGCCACTGCCGTCAGCGCATTGGCTTTCGGGCTAGTCCACATGGAAATGACGCACTTGCTGACGTATTTCTCCACTGGGCTCGTGCTCGCATTCCTTTACCAGAAAACGAAGCGCATCATCACGCCAATTATCGCGCACGTCCTGCTGAACGGCTATGTCATGGCCATTCAGCTCAATATGGATAAGATCCAGGGGTTCTTGAAAGAACTAGAAAAACTCCAATAACAGCTGCATAACGAAAAAAGCCTTCCCCGATTTAATTCGGTGGAAGGCTTTCTTGTTGTTCGATGATTTGCTGCTGCTGCTCCGCTTTCAAAAACTTGCGGTAGCCGATTTTAGCGATAATGATACTGAACTCATACAGCACGATCAACGGCAGCGTCACAATCATATGCGAGACGATGTCCGGCGGCGTGATGAACGCCGCGATGATGACCAATACGAGATACGAATACTTGCGGTATTTCGTCATCAGCATCGGTGTGATAAAACCAAGCCTCGTCAAGAACAGCATCACGACCGGCAGCTGGAAAATCAAGCCGAACGGCAGCGTGATCTGGAACAGGAATTGGAAGTATTCATTGATCCCGATAGTTTCCTGGATATCCATATTGTCCGAGATATTCAGCATAAACCCGATCACGTACGGAAACAGGACCAAATAGGAAAAAGCGATCCCGCCCAAAAACAACAGTAAGGAAAATGGGATATAGCTTAACGTTGCCCGCCGTTCTTTTTCAAGAAGACCCGGGCTGATAAATGCCCAGAATTGATACATGATCACGGGCGAAGTGAAGATAAGCGCCAAAATCATGGTGACTTGCATAAAAATCATCAGCGGATCCGTAATTTTGAACGCGTTCAAGGTAAGATTTTTCGCTTCTTCTGTATACTGCAGATACTGAATCAGCGGTTGGGCAAGGAAAAAGCTGATAATGAGCGCTAATACAAAGAAAACGACTACAATGGTGAGCCGTTTTCGCAATTCAACTATATGTTCAACTAAAGTCATATCTTTTTCTGTCATCGGACAAACATCCTAACGTATTTCCTTTTGCTCTTCTTTCTTTTTCAAATCTACTTTGTTATCGTCTTCATCATCTACAAGTCCTTTTGTAGCATTTTTGAACTCACGCAAAGACGAACCAAACGCTTTTCCAAGTTCCGGCAACTTCTTCGGGCCGAAAACAAGCAAAGCAACAATACCAATAACGATTATACTCATTGGACCTGGCATACGAGGCACCTCCTGTATTATGGCTTTATTCTACATCATTAGAGCCCTTTTGGCTATTTCGAGAAGCCCTGCAAATGTGAAGATTTTAAGTCATTGCTGCTTGATTTGGTAAATCAGCGTCTGCAGCTCGACGGACAAATCGATGGTCTGCACGCGGATGTGTTCCGGCACGGCAATGCGCACTGGCGTGAAGTTGAGTATGCCCTTGATATCGGTTTTCGCAAGCCGGTCGGTCACTTCCTGCGCTGACCTTGACGGCACAGTGAGGATGACCACTTCGATGCCGTATTCAGCGATTTTCTCTTCAATGCGGTCCGGATGGTACGTGTCGATGCCGCTGATCCGTTCGCCTTCAAGCGGACTGTTTGTATCGAAAGCCAGCACGATTTTCGTATTGTGGTTGCGCTGGAAATTGTATTTGAGGAATGCGCTGCCGAGATGGCCGACGCCGATCAACGCGACGTTCGTCGCTTCATCCTGATCCAGGGTCTTGCGGAAAAATTCGAGCAAGCCCTGGACATCGTAGCCATAGCCTTTTTTGCCGAATGCCCCGAGGTAGGAAAAATCACGGCGGATTGTAGCGGAGTCGATTTTCATCGCTTCACTCAATTCCTGGGAGGAAATCCGCTTTTGCCCGGCATTCGCGAAATTCTGGATGAAACGGTAATATAGCGGCAGGCGTTTCGTCGTCGCCTGCGGAATTTTGGTTGGTTCGTGCAGCATGCCAGCTTACCTCCTGAGGTCTTGTCAAATCGATACTATCTTACATTAGGAACCTCCAGATGTAAAGCTGGCTTTATTGCGGACAGCCGCCCTATGGGCTACACTTGAAGTAGAATTGAGGTGACCCGCATGATAGTACTGCAAGTAAACCAAGTCCATAAATCGTTCGGCGCAGATGAGATCCTCTCAGGCGTCAAACTGGAAGTCCAACACCGCGACCGCGTTGCACTGGTAGGCCGCAACGGCGCGGGCAAATCGACGCTTTTGAAAATCATATCCGGTGAGATGTCTTATGACAGCGGCGAAATCATCATGCCGAAAGATTTGACCATCGGCTATTTGGAACAGCAGAATGATCTGGAATCCGACGCGACCGTGTGGGAGGAAATGATGACGATCTTCGCGCATTTCCGCGAACAGGAAGCCCAGCTCCGCCGCCTTGAAGCCCGGATGGCTGAACAGGAAGTCCATGACGATGCAGAGCTGTACGACAAGGTCATGAAAGAGTACGACACGCTCCAGCATGATTTCAAGGATGCCGGAGGCTACCAGTTCGAAGCCGATACCCGCGCCATCCTCCACGGCATGAAATTCTATGCGGACGACTACGGCAAAAAGGTCGTATCCTTGTCCGGCGGCCAGAAGACGCGGCTCATGCTGGCGAAACTTCTGCTGTCCAAGCCACAGCTCTTGATCCTCGATGAACCGACAAATCATCTTGACATCGAAACGCTGAGCTGGCTCGAGAATTATTTGAAGAATTACCCCGGCGCCCTGCTGATCGTCTCGCATGACCGTTACTTCCTCGACCAGGTCGTTACGCTTGTTTATGAAGTGTCACGGCATCGCGTCAAAAAGTACACGGGCAATTACAGCCGCTATCTTGACGAGAAAGCGAAGCAATACGAACTCGACATGAAGCAATTTGAAAAGCAGCAAGGCGAAAAAGCCAAGCTCGAAGATTATGTCCAGCGCAACCTTGTGCGCGCATCGACAACGAAGATGGCACAGAGCCGCCGCAAGATCCTGGAAAAAACAGAATGGATGGGTGCACCGGATGGCAGCGAGAAATCCGCGCGTTTCGGCTTCACCATCGACAAACAAAGCGGCAACGATGTGCTGACCGTCAATTCGCTCGCTATCGGCTATAGCGGCGAGCCAGTCGCCAAAAACATCTCGCTGAAACTGTACCGCCAGGAAAGCATGGCACTTGTCGGGCCGAACGGCGTCGGCAAATCGACGCTGCTGAAGACGATCATGAAAGAACTTAAGCCCCTTGCCGGCGACATCCATTACGGCACCGGCATCCAGTTCGGCTATTACGACCAGGAGCAGGCCAACTTAAAAGGAAATAAACTATTATTGAACGAACTCTGGGATGATTACCCGCTGATCAACGAAAAAGAAATCCGCGGCATCCTTGGGCGCTTCCTGTTTTCAGGCGACGATGTCCTGAAGCCGATTTCCACATTATCCGGCGGTGAAAAAGCCCGTGTTGCGCTCGCCAAGCTGATGATGCAAAAAGCCAATGTGCTGCTGCTCGATGAGCCGACCAACCATTTGGACCTCGACAGCAAAGAAGTGCTGGAAAATGCATTGATCGATTACCCCGGCACGATCCTCTTCGTGTCCCATGACCGGTATTTCATGAACCGCATCGGCACGAAAGTCATTGAACTGACCCAAGACGGTGCGACAGAATATCTCGGGAACTATGATTATTACGTCGAGAAAAAACTCGAGATGGAAGAACTGGCCGCACTTGAAGCGGAAGAATCCACTGTAGCAGTGAAAGCTGCTCCAGCGGCGGTCACTTCCCAGATCGACAAAGGCGCGAAGAAACTGGAACGCCAGCTTTTGCGCCAAACAGAGGAAACCGAGCAGGAAATGGAAAAACTCGACGCGCAGATTGCCGAGATCGAAGAGCAGCTCTGTCTGCCGGAAGTATTCCAGGACCACGAACGGGTGTTGCCTCTGCAGACCCAATTGGAAAGCTTGAAAGAACAGCAAGAAGAAAAAATGTCCGCATGGCTGGAATTGCAGGAACAGATAGAAAAAGTGAACAATTGACCGTATACTTCTGTATACGGTTTTTCTTTTTCTATATCTAGGTCAATACCTATTTGCGAAATAATTATTTCCACAAAGTTGTACACATCGAAAGAATTGCAATATCAACTATCAACAGACTTTTCCACATTATCCACAATTGAATTAATTGTTATCCACATAGTTTTCCAGTGTCAAGGCTACAATATGTAGGTAAAGGGGTACTTTCCATCGAGTTATGAACATCTTATTCACAATTTGTGCATAAGTACAAATGTTCTCTATTGACAGTCAACTTATCAATTGTGCATAAAAAAGCTCAATTATATACGAAAAAGCTCGGCAGAAACCGGAAAATCCGGGTTTCTGCCGAGCTTTTTTCACGTCCAGGAAGCGAGTTCCATTCCTGGACGCCCATTCATAGCCATCGTTCCTCGTATGCCTTTTTCAAACATGACCGTTCCGGCCGCCGCGATCATCGCCGCGTTATCTGTGCATAAAGCAAGAGGCGGAATATAGAACGGGATGCCTTTTTCATCGAACGCTGCCGTCA
Source organism: Planococcus sp. APC 3906 (assembly GCF_030407685.1). NCBI lineage: Bacteria > Bacillati > Bacillota > Bacilli > Caryophanales > Caryophanaceae > Planococcus > Planococcus sp. APC 3906. Next base: position 171,804 of record NZ_JASDCW010000005.1, read on the forward strand.
AAGAAGTCCGTAGCCCTTTATTTGCGGCCACGCCGCCCGCTGCAATCACCTGGCGCACCTTATACTGCGCTGCTGCGCGCACAGCTTTGGCTGTTACTACTTCCACAACACTGTTCTGGAAGCCTGCAGCGATATGCTCAGGCGGAATCTCTTCCCCCCGCTGAGCTGCATTGTGCAGGTAATTCAACACCGATGATTTCAAGCCGCTGAAGCTGAAATCATATGAGCCCTCTTCAAGCCACACGCGCGGAAATTCGATCGCGCCGTCGCTTTCATGCGCCAGCCGGTCGATATGCGGGCCGCCCGGATACGGCAAATTCAGCGTTCTCGCAACTTTATCGTATGCTTCCCCTGCCGCGTCGTCACGCGTCTCCCCGATCACGTCAAAATCACCATGCTCTTTCATCAACACCAATTCCGTATGGCCTCCGGAAATCACCAATGCCAATAAAGGAAATTCCATTTCCTGTTCAAGCCGATTGGCATAGATATGCCCTGCAATATGATGAACCCCGACAAGCGGCAATTGGTGGGCAAAGGCGAAGGCTTTCGCCGCATTGACGCCGACCAGCAGTGCGCCGACCAATCCAGGGCCTTCCGTTACCGCCACAGCACTCAGTTCTTTCGGTTCCATGCCAGCTTGCGTCAAAGCTTCTTCGATCACCAATGTGATTTGCTCGACGTGATGGCGCGAAGCGATTTCCGGGACCACGCCGCCGAAACGCTTGTGGCTCTCGATTTGCGAAGCTACGACATTGGAGATGATCTCCTTACCGTTTTTGACGACAGATGCCGCGGTCTCGTCGCAGCTTGTTTCTATCCCTAGTACATAAATATCCTCAGTCATTAAAATTCACCCACATTACTATGGCATCTTCCTGGTTATCGGTATAATACCCTTTGCGGATGCCACCATTTTGAAAACCCATTTTCCGATATAAATTCTGTGCCGCATGGTTGCTGACACGCGCTTCCAGTGTCATCAGTTCGGCGCCTTTTGATTTGGCGACTCTGATGACTTCTTCCATCAAGCGTTCGCCGTATTTTTTGCCGCGTTCCTGAGGCAGGATCGCGATATTCGTGATGTGGCATTCATCCAAGATTAGCCACATTCCGCAATAACCGACAATGCCTTCCTCTGTTTCAGCAATGACGTAATAGGCATGATCGTTACTTTCCATTTCATGGCGAAACGATTCTTTTGTCCATGGCAACGTAAAAGACAATTTTTCAATTTCATAAACTTGATCAATGTCGTCGACCGTCATTTGACGGAATGTCAGCTCGGCGCTCATGATGGCTGGCCTTCCTGCTGCTTGTTGTAATTCGCTTCCGCTTCCGTAATGCGCTGGTATTCAGGCACTGCGTGGTGGACATCCTTCGCGTCCGACTGCTGCGCCAATACAATCAAATTCGAAGCACGCGGCAGACGATTTTGAGGCGCGCTGAAATGCGCCATGCCGCCAAGCACTTCACGGATCAGCTCTTGATGAATAACAAGGTCTGCACCTGTAAAGAGGACAGGCTTTCCGATGGTTTTGGCTTTATTCAAAAACTCACGGAAATCACTGTGCTGATCGCCCACTACCGGTTCAAGTGTCTTGCCGTCATAAAGTGCAGTAAAGGCAGTGCCTCTCCGCGCATCCATCACCGGACACACCAAACCGTCGAAAGACTGGCCATTCGCCGCCAATACTTTCAGGCTGGATACCATATGCAACGGAATTTTCAGCGACCAAGCCAATGTTTTCGCGATGGTCAACCCAATCCGGATGCCGGTATACGAACCCGGTCCTTCCGCTACTGCAATGTGCGTCAAATCAGCAGGCGCGACTTTGGCTTTCTTCATCATTTCTTCAATCGCCGGCATCGCTGTCAGCGAGTGATTGATTTTCAGATTCGTGGTTTCTTCTATTAAAACGGTCTGATCTTCCATCAAAGCAATCGCTAGGGGATAGTTTGAAGTGTCGATGCCTAGATAAATCATAAGTTTAGCTCCTTGCATAAAGTTTCATAGCGACGGCCTTTTGGGTAAAGGCCGATTTCGCGCGCCTCTTCCGACTTGCGCGTGATAATGATGTCCAAACGGTCTTGCGGCAAGTATTCGCTGATGAATTGCGCCCATTCCACGACTGATACGGCGTCGCCTGAGAACAATTCATCGAAGCCGATGTCTTCATGGCTGTCTTCTAAGCGGTAAGCGTCGATATGGTTTAGTTCCAGCTTGCCTTCGTATTGTTTTAGGATGGTGAATGTCGGGCTGTTGACCATGCGTTTGATGCCAAGCCCTTTTGCGATGCCTTTGGTGAATGTGGTTTTTCCAGCGCCGAGGCTGCCTTCAAGCGTCAGAAGATCCTGCGGCTGCAGGAGAAGGGCAAGTTTTTCAGCGAATGCCATCGTTTCTTCCGGAGAGTTCACTTCTATTGTATAGTTCATTTTATCCGTCACCTCTATTGAGTCTTTACATAGTTTAGCGAAGAAACTGCAGGAAATCAAAAAATCCACTTTCCAGTGCGTCTCTCATGCTCTCTTTTACGTTAAATGCTGTATCGAATACTTACATAGGGCTTTAAAGCTGTCACTCTTACCAAACAGATAGCCTTGTTCTTGAATCGTTTTCATCGGTTATATATTCGATATCGGTAAAACCGTTATTTAAGGCATTTTTTTGCAGGGAGATGATTGCCTCCTGATTTTTGCAGTAAATGGTGACATAGCTGCAATCCACCACGAGCAGAACCAGTTCGCAATCGCTTTCCATAAATTCTTCATAGGTTTCGATGCTGGAAATTTCTTCACTTGGATATGCCTGCAAATCAGCAAAAATAACATAATAATCATTGGATTCCAACGTGGTTTTCAGTTCTGTCCCTGAAATGGATTCTTGGCTGTCTGGGAAAAGCATCCCATCTAGTTTATCGTTAACTATCTTATACGATTCGCCGATGCCAATCTTCCAATGAAACGCGTTGATCTCTATGGGTTTCAGGACATCTCCAAGAAAACAGCCATAGCCGTTCGGAATTTCAAAACTGATCCCTCTTCTCATAAAGGTGCCTCCCATAGACAGATTCAAGTTATGCTGCTTGCTTAATCCAACCAAAAAAATGAACACAGCCCATTGGCTGTGTTCATTCGGAAAAACTTACGGTCCCGACCGGGATCGAACCGGCGATCTCCTGCGTGACAGGCAGGCATGTTAACCGCTACACCACGGGACCAAAAAAAAAATACAGACCAGCGACGTCCTACTCTCACAGGGGGAAACCCCCAACTACCATCGGCGCAAAAGAGCTTAACTTCCGTGTTCGGGATGGGAACGGGTGTGGCCTCTTTGCCATCATCACTGGACTATTTTTTTGCTTGAGTGCTTGCGCCCTCAAAACTGGATACACGACAG